>NZ_JAMLIX010000002.1:900000-1150000 GCF_023953965.1 Bosea sp. (in: a-proteobacteria) | reverse complement strand
GCCAATGCGCGCGCGATCGCCGGCCAGTCGATATGACCGGAGCCGACGAAGCCGCGATTGTTCTCGTTCGCCTGGAAATGCACGAGCTTCGACCCCGCCAGCCGGATCGATGCGGCAAGGTCGAATTCCTCCATGTTCATGTGGAAGGTATCGAGCATCACGCCGACGGCGGGCGAGGCGACGGCTTCGACATAGTCCAGCGCATGCCGGCAGGTGTTGCACATGTCGGTCTCGAACCTGTTCAGCGGCTCGACGCCGAGCACGATCCCCTTGTCGGCGGCGCGCTTTGCCGCCTGCGTCAGGCCGCGGACGACCGCATCGACCCGGCGACGGCGCTCGGCCGGCTCGACCGGATGTGGCGCCCGGCCGGCGAAGACCAGCGGCGCGCCATAGAGCGGGCCGCCGACGATACCGGCGCTGAGCGCGGCGGCGATGTCGACGCATTGCTCGAGATAGGCGATGCCGGCCTGATGCGCGGCCGGATCGGGGCTGGCGAGGTCGCGGGTCGGGTTCACCCGTGCCGCCAGCACGATCGACAGGCCGGCATCGGCTGCGGCGGCCTTCGTCCCGGCGAGATCGAGCTCGCCCGGCTCCGGCACGAGCAGTTCGACGACATCGGCTCCGGCCTGCTTCATGCGCTGGAAGGTCGGGAAATGCTCGCGCCCGAAGGGGCGCGCATAGAACATCGAGATCACCCCGATCGCATTGGTCATGATTTGACTGCTCCTGCCGTCAGACCGCCGACGAGCCGCTTCTGCACAAAAAGGAAAAGGATGGTCACGGGCAGGGCAATGATCGTGCCGCCCGCGGTGAGAATGCCCCACTGCACCGTGAATTCGCCGATGAACAACTGCAGGGCGACGGTCACCGGCCTGACCGTCTCGCCCGAAAGCATCATCGCGAACAGGTACTCGTTCCAGGAGGTGATGAAGACGTAGATCGCGGTGGTGACGATGCCAGGCATCACCAGCGGCAGCACCACCAGCCGGATCGTCTGCAGGCGCGAAGCCCCGTCGATCGTCGCGGCCTCGTCGAGATCGCGCGGGATCGCGTTGAAATAGCTGACCAGCATCCAGATCGAGAACGGGATCGAGAAGGTCGAATGGCCGATGATGACGCCGAGGAAGGTGTCGATCAGCCCGAGCGTCCGCATCAGCACGAAGAGCGGGATGATCAGCAGCACGATCGGGAACATGTTGATGACGAGGAAGCTCGTCATCAGCGTGCGCCGCCCGGCGAAGCGGAAGCGCGAGAACGAATAGGCGGCGGGCACGCTGGTCGCGAGCCCCAGCAGGACGGCGCCGCAGGCGATGATCAGGCTGTTCAGCAGATTGACCGGAAAGCTCGTGCGCTGGATCAGCGTTCGGTAGTGCTCGAAGGTCGTGCTGCTCGGCAGATAGCGCACCGGGAACTGGGAGAGGTCCGCATTCGGCTTGATCGAGGTCAGCAGCATCCAGACGAACGGTGCCAACGCGAAGGCGAGCACCAGCAGGACGGGAATTTCGACCTGAATCAGGTTGCGGGCGAAGGAGCGGGGCCGGATCATCGCTCCATCTCCCCGGCCTGCCGGCGGACATAGAGCCAGACGATGCCGAGCAGGATCGCGGTCAGCATCAGCGAGAGCGAGGCGGCATAGCCGAATTCCATGCCGGTATAGGCGCGCAGGAAGGCGTAGAGCGGCAGCGTATGCGTGGCATAGCCCGGCCCGCCGCCCGTCATGACCAGGATGACGTCGAGCGAATTGGCCACCCAGATGATGCGCAGCAGCACGGCCGTCGTGACGATGCCGGCGATCGAGGGCAGGGTGACGTGGAGGAACTGGCGCCAGGCATTCGCCCCGTCGATTTCGGCCGCTTCGTAGAGCTCGCCCGGCACGGTCTGCAAGCCCGCCAGAATGGTGACGGTGAAGAACGGAAAACCCTGCCAGACCAGCGCCAGCATGATGCAGGCCAGTGCCGTGGAGGGCTGGGCGAGCCAGGGATGCGGCGTCGAGATCAGGCCAAGGCGCAGGAGGATGTCGTTGAAGACGCCGAGATTGAAATCATAGATCCAGGTCCACATCAGGCCGATGATCACGCTCGGCAGCGCCCAGGGGATGATCACCAAGGCCCGCGCCATGCCGCGCCACCAGAAGCTCTGGTTGAGCAACAGTGCAGCTGCGAGGCCGAGCAGGAGCTGCAGCGACACGATGCCCGCAACCCAGATCGCGGAGTTCGCGAGCGCGATCCAGAAGACCTCGTCGGAAAGCGCGGTGGCGAAATTCCGCAGGCCGACGAAGCGGAAATTGTCCGGATCGTAGAGAACGTATTCGTGCAAGCTGTACCAGGCCGTCTGCACGACCGGGAACAGGATGACCAGTGCCGTTACCAGCAGTGCCGGCAGCAGGAAGCCGTATGGGGTCGCCGCGCGAAGCATCGCGCCGCTCGCCATTGCCTTGTTCATGGCGTCGTCCCTTAGATCGATGGCTGGCGCCGGAACTGGTCCGGCGTCGTGCGATGCGATCCGGCCTCAGCCGTGGAAGGTCTGTTCGACCGCCCTCATGAGATCGTCCGGGTTCATCCCGCCCGTCAGCGCCCGCTGCAGGTTGGTGGGCAGGACGCGGCCGACGAAATCCGGCGTCTTCACATGGTCCGGCAAGGGCTTGGCGATGGGCAGGGAGGCATCGCTCGCCTCGACGAAGCGCTTGGGATGCACGGTCCAGCTCTTCGCGTCCGAAATGGTGATCGGCAATTGGCCGCTGAGCTTGGCCTGTTCGGCATTGTTCCCGGCGCTCGACAGGAAGCTGATCCAGCGGAAGGCGGCCTCCTTGTTCTTGCTGCCCGCGAAGATCGCATTGGATTCGTCGCCGAAATAGGTCCACCCGCCACCATCGGGGCCACGCGGCACCGGCACGGCCGAGACCTTGTCGCCGAGCGCGCCGACGATTTCGGCAACCGAGCCGATGTGATGGATCGCCATGCCGGTCCGGCCGGCCTTGAAGGCGTCGACGATCTGGCGGAAGGCATCGGTCGGCGCCGAGGGCGGGACGACCTTGTGCTTCACGGCAAGGTCGACGAACCAGCGGTTCGCCGCGAGCGCCTTCTCCGTGACCATGCCGCCCTTGTCGAAGCTGGCGCCGCCGCCGAGGACGAAAGGTCCCCAGTTGTCATGGCAGCCGGCGCCGCCACGCATCCCGTAGCCGTAGACACCGTCCTTGGTCAGGGCCTGTGCGGCCGTGAGGAACTCAGCGAAAGTCTTGGGCGGCTGGAGCCCTGCCTGCTGAAGCAGATCCTGTCGGTAGTAGAGATAGATCACCACATAGTGCAGCGGCATGTAGTATTGCTTGCCGTCGGGCGAGCGGTTGATCTTCCAGACGTCCTCGGCGATGTCGCTGCGGCCCTTCCAGTTGGCGAGGAAGCCGTCCAGCGGCTCCAGCGCCTTCATCTGTCCGAAGCGCGAGAGATAGGACAGCCGCACCATGGCGCAGTCGGGCTGGTTCCCGGCGACCAGGGCCGAGAAGATGCGGTTGATGTAGTCGGTGCCGCCGCCCCACGGGATCGGCTCGGCCTGGATCTTGATGTCCGGGTTCTCCGCCTCGAATTTCGCGACGAGGCCGGCAGGCGTGTTCTGGGGATTGTCGTAATGATACCACCAGCGCACTGTCGCTTTACCCTGGGCGATGGCTGGCCTGGCGGCTTCGAAGGAGAGCGCGGTCGCGCCCGCGAGTTTCATGAAAGTCCTGCGTTCCATAATGTTTTCTTCCCTGATGTTTTTATAGTCTTTCGGTGATGTAGGCCGCCGCCGCGTCGATCATGGCCTGGGCCGGGGCAAGCTTCCGGCTCATGCGCAGGCAGCCATGGACGACGCCGGGCACATGGTCGTGGCGGAAGGCGACGTCTGCCGCCGCGATACGATCGGCCAGGCGGCGTGTGTCGTCGGCAAGCGGATCGAGCCCGCCCGCCGCAAGGTAAAGCGGTGGCAATCCGGCGAGATCGGCATGCAGCGGCGCGCCGAGCGCCGGAGGGGCGTCGAAGGCTGCACCGAGATAGTTGCGCCAGTACCAGCGCATATTGGCCGTGGTCAGGAGATAGCCTTCGCCAAACCGCGCATGGCTGCCGCTTTCGAAATCGGGGGCATAGCAGCCGTAGAACAGGGCAGCGGCGGCGGGGAGGGCGAGCCCGGCATCGCGGCGCTGGATCATCGCCGCAAGCGCGAGCGTCGCGCCGGCCGAGTCTCCGGCAAGCGCCCAGCGTCGCTCATCGACATCGGAGCCGAGTTCGCCGCTGAGCGCGAAGGCGATGGCGCCGAGCGTATCCTCCAGCGGGATCGGATAGGGGTATTCCGGCGCGAGGCGATAGTCGAACCCGAAGATGGCACAGCCGGACGCCGCCACGAGGGTCCGCATCGTGCCGTCATGGGTGTCGACCGAACCGAAGGTCCAGCCGCCGCCATGGACATAGACGACGAGAGGCAGGGCGGTTCCGGGCTTCGGATGATAGAGCCGCCCGCGCAGCGAAGCGCCGTCCAGCCGCACCGTAATCTCGCGGGCCGGGATATCGGGCGCGCCTTCGTTCCAGGCGATCGAGCCGGCGTCGGCGGTGCTGCGGGCCTCGGCGATCGGCAGGGTCTTGAAATCGACGCCCGGCGCCGCCGCGAAAGCGGCGAGAATTGGGGCCATCTGCGGATGGACGAAGGCGCTCACGCGGCCACCTCGTCGCTGCGCTGAAGGACGACCGTGTCGATATGGGAGCCGAGCGCCGCGGCCAGCCCGCGGCCGTCGCCGGCGGCAAGCCGCTCGTAGAGAACGTCGTGGCGTCGCGCCGTCTCGATCAAGGGGCGGCGATGCTCGGGTGCCCAGAGTTTGTAGCGGTTCGAATGCATGATGCAGCGCGCCAGTATCTGCCCGAGGGCATCGAGGCCGGAGAGCCGGAACAGCGCGAGGTGAAAATCCTTGTCGGCTTCGATCACGCGGTATTCGTCGCCCTCGGCGGCGGCTTCCAGCATGGTTGTCCGGAGGCCGCGCAGGTCGTCGAGCGCGGGGCTGTCGGCATGGAGCGCCGCCTTCAGCGCACCGCGCGTCTCGATGCGGCGGCGCAGTGCCAGCATTTCGTCGGCTTCCTCCGCTGTCAGCCGCGTCACGATCGTCCGTCGTCCCGAGCGGACGACGAGGCCGTCCTCCTGCAGGCGCAGCAAGGCCTCGCGGATCGACCCCTGGCTGCAGCCGATCTCATGGGCGAGGCCGAGCTCGGTCAGGACCGTTTCCGGCGTCAGCTCGTTCAGGATGATGCGCCGCTTGACGATACCGTAGACCAGATCGGACGGACGGCTGAGCTTAGGAACCAAGGCGAGCCTCCCGCTGGACAAAGGCCGGTCTCTGCGAATATCGATATCATTATCGATAATGCTGTCAATGCTTGTTGCCGTGGGGAAGCTGATGCGCCACAGGATTCGGAAGATCGACGTTCACCTCGTCTCCGCCCCGGTCCCCGGCGGCTTCGCGGATGCGACGCGCAAGGTCGAGACGATCGGCTTCGTGATCGTGCGCATCACGACGGATCAGGGACTGGAAGGGATCGGCGTCACCTATCACGAGGTCGGCGGCGAAGCGACCTGCGAGCTGATCAACCGCAACATGACGCCGAAGCTGATCGGCCGCGACCCGCTCGAGACGGAGGCGATCTGGCAGGAATTCTTCCACTATTTGCGCGGCGTCGGCCGCAAGGGGCTGATGTATTGCGCGCTCAGCGCCGTCGACATCGCGCTTTGGGACCTCAAGGGCAAGATCGTCGATCTGCCGGTCTACAAGCTGCTCGGCGGGAACCGGACCAAGGTGCCGGTCTATGCCAGTGGCGGCTGGACCTCCTATTCCGACGATCAACTCGTCGACGAGATCAAGGGCATGGTCGCGCGCGGCTTCACGACCGTGAAGTTCAAGGTCGGCTTCGACGGCGGCCGCAATCCGAGGCGCGATGCGGAGCGTGTCCGGAAGGTTCGAGAGGCGGTCGGCCCGGACATCAACCTCATGGTCGACGCAAACAATTCCTTCGATGCGGCGACGGCGGTGCAGCTCGCCAACCGCATCCGCGAATACGACATCTTCCTGTTCGAGGAGCCGGTCTTCGCCGACGACATTCCCGGGCTCGCCCGCTTCAAGCGCGGCACCGACATCCCGCTGGCAACCGGCGAGCACGAATACACCAAGTTCGGCGTCAGGGACCTTCTCATGCACGACGCGGCGGACATCGTGCAGGTCGATGGCGCCCGCGCCGGGGGGTTACACCGAGATGCTGAAATGCGCCGCCCTGACCCAGGCCTGGAATGTAAAGTTCGCGCCCCACGCCATGGAGAACCTCCATCTGCACCTCGTCGCGGCGGTGCCGAACGCACTCTTCCTCGAGCGCCTGCTGATGTTCGAGGACATAACCGCTCAGGTTTTTGACGGTGCGCCGCTGCCGATCGACGGCTATATGCACGTGCCCGACCTGCCGGGTCTCGGCCTCAAGCTGAACATGGATTTCATTGGGGAACGGGACGAAACCTCACCGGCGAGCCGCCGCTGACCGGTTCAGACTGCCACCATGATGTCCGCTTGCCCGGCGGAGAACCAACGCCCGCCCGAAACGATTCGAACTCTTCTGTAAAGAAAGGGCTGGGCGTCGAAATAAGACGTCGGATCGCTAGCTGCAGCAAATGTCGCTTCAGTTCGATGGGAATCCCGAGAGTCCACGCCACCCGGAGGGGTGGCGGCCCGCTTTAGCGCGTGCTCTGCCGCGGAACGAGCGTGAACGGGATGATGCTTTTCTTCGGTTCTGCCGCGCCGGCGAGGCTTGCGAGGATCTTGCGGCCGGCGAGAACCCCGATTTCATGCGCCGGAACGTGAACCGTCGTCAGGCCGGGGCTGACGACCCGGGCGATCGGGAGGTCATGGAAGCCCGCGATGCCGAGCGCGCCGGGCACGTCGAGGCAGCGCGCCTGGGCGGCCATGAGGGCGCCCACGGCATAGACGTCGCTCGTGAAGAAGACGGCATCGGGCGTAAGCGCGAGCACCGCGTCGAGGATCGCCGCGCCTTCCTCGAGATGGGGGACGGACGGCTCGCCGATCGTCAGGATCGGCAGTACCGGCAGGCCGAGCTCGCCAAGCGCGCGGGCGTAGCCGAGCTCGCGGCGGCGGGCGCGCTCGTTGGTGCGGCTCGGGCCGCTGACGAAGGCGATCCGCCGGTAACCGCGTTCCGCAAGATAGCGGGTCATCGCATGAGCGGCGTCTTCGTTCGAATAGCCGACGACCATGTCGAGGGGCGTGCGCGCGAGCTCCCAGGTCTCGACGATCGGCACGCCGCTGCGCTTCAGCAGGTTGCGGCTGTGCTTTGAGCGCGTCACCCCGGTGAGCATGAAGGCGTCCGGCCGATGCGCGAGGAATGCGGCGATCAGCGCATCCTCCTCCTCGAGGCGATAGCCGGTCTCGCCGAGCATCAGGTGATAGCCGTGCGGGCGCAGCGCTTCCGACAGCCCCGTCACGGTATCGGCGAAAATCGCGTGCTGGATGGTCGGAATGACGGCGGTCACGATCCGGCTCTTCGACCGGCCCGACAGGACGCCCGCGACGACATTCGGCACGTAGCCGGTTTCGGCGATCGCCGCCTTCACCCGCGCCAGCGTGCCGGGCGCCACCTTGTCGGGATCGCGCAGCGCCCGCGAGACCGTCATCTGGGTGACGCCGGCCGCCTCCGCGACATCGGCCATGCGCGGCAGCGAGGGGGCGTTCGGCTTGTCGGGCGATCCGCTCACGGCGACCTTTCCGCCCGCCGGCGAGCGTCAGAACCGCGCCGACCAGCGATCCGTGAAGAGCGGCAGAAAGGCATCCGGTTCCCAGGGGTGGGCGAGGGCGACCTCGGGCCGGAACTCGCCCACGCCGAGCCCAGGCCGGTCCGGCACCACGTAACGGCCATTCTCGGGCTTCGGGGCATGCTCGAGAAGGTCGAAGCGGAACGGAACGTCGTATTCGCAGAAGGACTCCTGCATGAAGACGTTCGTGGTGCAAGCGTCGAGCTGCACGGCCGCCGCCGTCGCCACGGGGCCGAACGGATTGTGGAAGGAGACGGGCGTATAATAGGCGTCCGCCATCGCGGCGATCTTCTTACCCTCCAGGATGCCGCCGACATGGATGATGTCGGGCTGCAAGACGTCGATCTCGTGCGTCTCGAGAAGGTTCACCATGCCGGCGCGGCTGGTGCAGCGCTCGCCGGTGGCGAGGCGTGTCTTCATGCCCCGCCCGACCATCGCGAGGGCGGCGGCGTTCTCGGGATCACAGGGTTCCTCGAACCAGAACAGGTCCGCCGCCTCGAGGTCGCGCGCGATCGCGATCGCCGAGCCGGGGCTGAAGCGGCCATGGGCGTCGATCATCAGGTCGACATCGGGGCCGACAGCGTCCCGCACCGCTTCCACGATCGCCACCGCGCGCCGGATCGAGGCGCGGTCGGGATCGCGGCCCGCATCCTCGAAAGGATCGAATTTCAGGCCGCGATAGCCTTTCGCGGCCGCCGCCTTCGCGGCATCGCCGATCTCGGCAGGCGAGGTGCCGATGCCGTACCAGGCATTGGCATAGGCGGGCAGCACGTCGTGCACCCGGCCGCCCAGCAGGTCGTGGGTCGGGCGGCCGAGCGCCTTTCCGGCGATGTCCCACATCGCCATCTCGATCGCGGCGGCGGCGCTGTTGATGATCGGGGAATGCATGAACTCGTTGCGCAACACGTCGTGCCACAGCTTCTCGATCGCGAAGGCCGAGCGGCCGGCCACATAGCGGGCGACGAGCTGGTGGATCGCGACCTCCACGGCCTTCGGCTGGTATTCGAGCGAGCCTTCGCCGATGCCGGCGATCCCCTCGTCGGTCTCGACATGCGCGAAGACACAGTTGCGCCAGCGCATGCCGACCACATAGGTCGTGACCTTGGTGATCCGGCAGGCGCGGGGATCGGTCTGCGGTAGGGACGGCATGTCGCTCGGCTCCGGGCGTGCGGGTTCAGATGTTGGGCAGCGCGCCCATCTTCTCGCCCGTCCATTTCTCGGTCAGGGCGTTCAGCTCGCCATTGGCGCGGATCGCGTAGACGAAGGTGTTGAGCCATTGCAGCAGGTCGCTCTGGCCGCGCCGGATGCCGATGCCGAAATGGTTCTCGACCAGGGTCAGCTTGCGCTCGAACTCCTTCTGGGCCTTGCCGCGGTTGAGGACGAGCAGGGCCGTGGTGCTGGAGCCGAGCGCATCGACCTGGCCAGACACCAGCGCCTGGATCGAGGTCGCCTCGTCGTCGAAGCGGACGATCTGCACGTCCGGCAGGGCCATCTTGGTGAGAAGGTTGTCGGGAATGGTGCCGCGCGGCACGCCGACCTTCAGGCCCTTGAGATCCGCGAAGCTCGCGATCTTCCGGTCGGCGCGCGCCGTCACGATGGTTCCGACCGCCGCATAGGGGCTGGAGAACTGGACCTGCAAGGCGCGCTCGGGCGTCACCGAGAAGAGCGAGATCACCATGTCGACGCGATTGGTGAGCAGGTAGGGAATGCGGTTCTGCGACGTGACGGGCACGAGTTCGAGCTTGACGCCGAGATACTTGGCCACCAGCCGGGCGACATCGACGTCGAACCCGTCGGGCTGGCCGTCCGATCCGGTGATGCCGAAGGGGGCGCTCGTCGGGTCGACGGCGATCTGGACGGTGCCGCGCTTGATGATGTCGTCGACGGTCTGCGCTCCGGCCGCCGTCGTCAGGGTGAGGCATAGCGTTGCAAGGGCCGCCGAGGCCCAGTTCAGAATGCGCTTCATGGTGTCCTCCTCTTCGTCTTGTCATTGGCGAGAGCGACGATCTGCGGGACCGTCATTCCGCATTGCTCCTGCAGGAAGGGCAGGGATCCGCATTCGATGAACCTGTCGGGAATGCCCACGCGCTCGAGGGGCTTCACGATTCCGGCCTCGAACAGCGCCTCGGCGAGGAGCGCGCCGAGGCCACCGCTCACCACATGGTTCTCGATGCTGATCAGCCGGTCATGGCGCCGTGCGAAGGCCGCGACGCCGGCGGCATCGAAGGGCTTGATCGTCGGCACGTGCAGCACGCCCGCCGAGATACCCGCGGCTGACAGAATCTCGGCGGCATCGAGCGCCCGCTCGGTCATGAGGCCGGTCGAGACGAGCCCGATGTCGCGGCCCTCGCGCAACACGTAGCTGCGCCCGATCGCGAAGCGATGCGTCTCCGGATCGAGCACGCGCGGCACCGCGCCGCGCAGCAGCCGCACATAGGCCGGGCCGCGATGCGCCGCGACCGCATGCGTGACCTGCTCGAGCTCGGTGGCGTCGCACGGGTCTATGACGACGAGATCCGGCACCATGCGCATCAGCGCGAGGTCCTCGATCGCCTGGTGCGTGCCGCCATAGCCGGTGGTGAGGCCGGGCAGACCGGCGAAGATCTTCACCTCGGCCCGGGAATGCGCGCAGGCGATGGCGATGAAGTCGTAGGCGCGGCGGGTCGCGAAAACGCCATAGGTGGTGCAATAGGCGACGAAGCCGGATTTCGCGAGGCCCGCCGCCACCGCGACGAGGTTCTGCTCCGCCATGCCGACGTTGAAGAAGCGGGACGGGCAGGCCTCCTTGAAGGGGAGGATGTCGGTGTATTTCGCCAGATCCGCCGTGAGGCCGACAATGTCGTCGCGCCTCCTCGCGAGCGCCGCCAGCGCGTTTCCGAACGGGGCGTCAACGAGCTCGCGGCCACCGGCCCGCTCCACCTCGCCCATGCCGAGGGTTACGCCGCGGCTCATGGCTGCGCCTCCAGCTCGCGTTCGAACAGGTCCCATTCCTCCGGCTCGACCCGGACGAAATGCGCCTTTTCGCGCCGTTCGATCGTCGGCACGCCGCGGCCGGGGCGGGTGCGCAGGACGATCGCCTTCGGGCGGCCGTCCCGGGCACGCGCGCCATGCAGCGCCTGGAGGATCGCCGCCACGTCGTTGCCGTCGATCTCGACCGTGTCCCAGCCGAAGGCCCGGAGCTTGCCGGCGACGGGCTCGATGTCGAGGACGATCGCGCCGTCGGCCTGGATGCCGTTGCAGTCGATCAGCGCGACGAGGTTGTCGAGCCCGAAGCCCGCGCCCGCCATCAGCGCCTCCCAGGTCGAGCCCTCCTGCAACTCGCCGTCCGAGAATTCGACGAAGATCCGCGCCTGCGATCCGCGCAGGCGCTGGCCGAGCGCCATGCCGACGGCCTGGCCGGGCCCATGGCCGAGCGAGCCGCCGATGATCTCCACGCCCGGCGTCGTGTCGAGCGTGCTCATCGGCAGCCGGCTGCCGTCGACGCCATAGCTGGCGAGCTCCTCGGCCGGGATCAGCCCCGCCTCCGCGAAGGCCGCCCAGAGGGCGATCGCGTAATGGCCGGTGGAGAGCAGGAAGCGGTCGCGCTCCGCCCAGCCGGGATTGGCCGGGTCGTGGCGCAGTTCGTGGAAATAGAGCGCCGCCAGGACGTCGGCGATAGCGAGGCCCTGCGCGATATAGCCCTGGCCGATATGGCGCGACATGCTGATCATGTGGCGCCGGAGCGCCCTGGCGCGTCTCTTGATGTCCTCGATCGGGAGATCCGATCCGGGAGCGTTGCGCAGCATCGTCTCAGTCCCTGTCCAGCCCGCCCGACATGTTCAGCCGCTCGGCCGTGAGATAGTCGGGCGCGTCGAAGGCGAGCCACAGCACGGCCTCCGCGACCGCCTCGGGCGCGATGCGCCGGCCGACCGGGATGCGGGCGGTGCGCTCCGCGAGGAAGGCGTCGATGTCGCTGCGCCCTTCGAGGCTTGCGAAGGCTTCTTCGGTGCTGCGCTGCATCGGGGTGTCCATCATGCCGGGCGCCACCGAATTGACCCGGATGCCATGGGGCGCGAGCGCGACGGCGGCGGCGCGCGTGATCGCGTCGACGGCAGCCTTCGAGGCCGCATAGGCCGTGTAGTTCGGCAGCGCCATGCGCGAGGCCGGCGAGGTGACGTTGATGATCCGCCCGGCGCGCTGCGCCGCCATGATGCGGCCGGCCGCCGCGCTCGCCAGCGCCAGCGCCCGCACGTTGAGACCGAGCGTGCGATCCCAGGTCGCCGCCTTCATCGCGAGGAACGCTTCGCCGGCACCGTAGCCCGCATTGTTGACGAGCACGTCGAGCCCGCCCAGTCGTCCGGCCGCCGACATGACGGCGGCCTCCGGGTCGCCGCCGATCAGATCGGCCGCGATCGCGATGCCGCCGCAGGTCTCGGCGACGGCCTCGGCGCCCGCCGCGTCGATGTCGATGACCGCGACGCGCGCGCCGCGGCCGGCGGCGCCGATCGCCACAGCGCGGCCGAGGCCCCCCGCACCACCCGTCACGATCATCCGTGCAGCCATAGCCATGGCCCCGTTGTTGACGGACCCGATGTTATCGGTAACATTGATGCTGTCAAGGGGGGGCCGTGGACTACGTCTTCCAGTTCTCGACGCTCTGGCGCGAATGGCCGCTGCTGCTCGGCGGGCTGCTGCTCACGCTGCGGCTTTCGCTGATCGCGATGGTGTGCGGGCTCGCGCTCGGCACGGCCTGCGCGGTCGGCAGCGCCTATGGCCCGCGCTGGCTGAAGGCGGGGCTGTTCGGCTATGTCGAGGCGATCCGCAACACGCCCTTCCTCGTGCAGCTTTTCCTGGTCTTCCTGGGATTGCCGTCGCTCGGCCTGCGCCTCAGCCCGGATGCCGCCGCGGCCTTCGCCCTGACGATGAATATCGGCGCCTATGCATCCGAGATCATCCGCGCGGGTATCGAGGCGGTTCCGCGTGGCCAGATCGAAGCCGGCCTCGCGCTCGGACTGCGCAAGACGCAGATCGTGCGCCTCGTCGTGCTCCGACAGGCGCTGATCGCCGTCTACCCGGCGCTGTGCAGCCAGTTCATCCTGCTGATGCTCGGCACGAGCGTCGTCTCGGTCATCGCGGTGGAGGAGCTCACGGCGACCGCGAACTCCATCCAGTCGCGCACCTTCCGCGCCTTCGAGGTCTATTTCGTCGTGACCGCCATCTATCTCGCGCTGTCGCTCGGGTTTCGGCAGGTCTTCCGCATCGTCTATGCGAGATGGGTACGGGCCGGATGATCCGCGATTTCTCGGCCGGCGACGTCATGATCCTGCTGCGCGCCGCGCAGTGGACCATCGTGCTGTCGCTCGTCGCCTTCGTCGGCGGCACGATCATAGGCCTCGTGATCGCGCTGATGCGCTCCGCGGCCGGCCGCGTGCCGCGGCTGCTGGCGGGTGCCTATGTCGAGCTGTTCCAGGGCACGCCGCTGCTGATGCAGCTTTTCATGCTCTTCTTCGGCGCCAACATCGTCGGCCTGCCGGTCAGCGCCTGGCACGCAGCGGCGATCGGGCTGACGCTCTACAGCAGCGCCTTCCTCGGCGAGATCTGGCGCGGCTGCATCGAGGCGGTGCCGCGCGGGCAATGGGATGCGGCGCGCGCGCTCGGGCTTCGATATCCGCATCAGGTCGGCCTGGTCATCATCCCGCAGGCCTTGCGCCTCGCGACGCCGCCGACCGTCGGCTTCCTCGTGCAGGTCATCAAGAGCACCTCGGTGACCTCGATCCTCGGCTTCGTCGAGCTGACCCGCGCCGCCCAACTGGTGAACAACACGACCTTCCGCCCCCTCCTCGTCTTCTCGATCGTCTGCGCGATCTACTTCGCGCTGTGTTGGCCGCTCTCCTATCTCAGCCGCCGGCTCGAGGGCCGGCTCGCGCGCGCGGACATGCGGCCGCCCCAGGCCAAGCCCTTCGACCGCGACCCGCTCGGCATCGCGCAGCCGCGGTAGTCTCCGGGCTCGCAAATCCGGGCCTGTCTGCCGGCGCCGGCAACGGGTCGACGGCGTTGCGGCTCGGGCCGGGCTCCACCCGTCGCGGTCCTTCTCGTTCTCTTTCAGCCGTTGAGGAGTGAGGTTGACGACCCGGTAGCTGGGCTCCAATCAAGCTGTGGCGCAACGGCGCCAGCACGGTGCGGGACTTCGAAAGCGGCGGCGATGAACGATTTGCGGGATCTGACCAATTCCCGTCGGTATTTAACTACCAATAATGGCGGGCCGAAGCCGAAGAAACAGAGAACTACACCTACGCTATAGCCCTCCCAAATGACCCGTGAGGCTTTGGTTGATTGTGTTCCGCGCCCCTTGCTCCCCCCGTTTCACTTTCGGTCACTGTACTTGAGGATCACTTGTGGCTTTTAGCTGATAATTGAGGAACGCCCCAACGCCCTTTAGTGCACGGACGCTATGCCACAGCCAGTCCGAGGGATGCGGTCATGCTCCAGCAGCTTCGTTGCTGGTCTTGATGACACATACTGTATTGAGAGAGGCTCATGAACCGCCTATCCTCGTGCTTCAAGGGGGGGGGGTGTCGAATGCAGCTCAAGTCTTTTCGCGTAAGGAATTTTCGATCCATCAACGATAGCGGTGAAGTTGATGTTTCTCGTATCACGGCGTTACTAGGTCGAAACGAGAGCGGCAAGTCGAACGTCTTGCGGGCGCTTCATAGTCTAAACCCAGCAGACGGCTTCAAGGCGCTCAATCCCATCAAGGATTTTCCGAGACATCGGAAGCTTTCAGAATGTAACGACCACACCCCGGTTGTAGACTCCACATGGCAATTGAGCGAGTACGAACAGCGACGCCTAGCTGAGATTTGGCCGGCCGCTGAAGGTGTGTCTGAGGTCACTGTTGGCCGTCGATATGGCGACAAGCGGTATGTTGGCATCGACGCCCCGGAAACCCCTTTCGACCTCGCTGCGATTAAAGCCGAAGCGCGTAAGATTGACGCGGCGGTCAAGGCAAAAGCCTCGAAGTTGACGGGCGAAGCAAAGGCCGAGTTGGAGCGGGCTTCAGACGCATTCGTGGTTGCCATCGGTGCCGGAGTGACTGCCGCGAAATGGGCTGCAACGGCGACCTCGGCGCTTGCCGCGCTTCGGCAGGCGCTTGCAGCAGCGGACATCGAACTTACAGACGCCCAAGACCAAAAAATTGTGTCCTTGGAAGAGATGGCCGAAGCCATCCCGGGAAGCGAAGAAGCACACTCGAAGGCGCGCGGTTGGATTATCGAACGCTTGCCAAAGTTCATGTATCTTGAAGACTACCCCGAAATACGAGGTCATCAAGATATTGCTCGCTTCCTCAAGCGTAAAAATGAAGGGCAGCAGACAGCCGCCGACGTAAATTTTGAAAAGCTTTGTAAGGTTGCCGGGCTTAGCCCTGAAAAGCTCAACGAACTGTCGCAAAGCGATGACCAAGAAACACGTGGGCAATTAGCCAACCGTGCTGGTGCCGTCGTCACGACCGCCATTCGCAAGCGGTGGAAGGACCGCGAACTGAAGGTACGCTTCAACCTCGACGCACACCATTTCGACACGCTGATTTCCGATCCTAACAGTACGTATGACGTTGAAGTGAACCTTGATGAAAGAAGCCGTGGCTTCCAATGGTTTTTCGCGTTCTATGTCGTGTTCGCGGCAGATACCGAAGACGGCGAAGCCGATGGCGCGATTTTGCTGTTGGACGAACCGGGTCTCTATCTCCACGCGCGGTCGCAAGGTGATTTGCTTCGACACCTCGAAGACGATTTCACCAACCAAATCGTCTATACGACACACTCACCGTTCATGGTCCCAACGCACCAATTGGATTGGGTACGAACGGTCAATATTGCCGAAGAAGAAGGCACGACCGTTTCCAACGACCCGAACGGTGACGCCCGCACCCTGTTTCCGTTGCAAGCCGCGCTTGGATACGACCTTGCCCAAAGCCTGTTTATCGGGCCGAACAACCTGGTTGTTGAAGGCGTCACCGACTTTTGGATTCTTTCGGCGGTTTCGGCATATCTGAATGAGCAAGGAAAAGTTGGCCTCGATGACCGGTTGACCATAACGCCAGCCGGCGGCGCGCAAAAAGTTCACTACATGGTAGCGCTGCTAACGTCTGAACAACTGAACGTGCTTGTCCTATTCGATGACGAAAAGGACGCCAAGGCAACGCGCGACGATTTGGTGAAAGGCAAGCTTATCCGGTCGGATAACATCGTTTTCGTAAGCGAAGCATTCGAAGCTCCCCCCACTGAAGCCGACATTGAAGATATACTGGACTCGGCTGTTTACGAAGCACTTGTGCACGAAGCCTACGCCAAGGAACTGAAGGGCAAAACGTTGGAATTGAATGCCCGCATTCCTCGCATAGCCCGCCGCTTCGAGGCGGCGTTTGATGCACTTACTATTGCGTTTCACAAAACACGGCCAACGCGGCTGTTCCTACAAAAAATGGCCAGCGACCCGTCGTCGGTTTTGCCCGCCGCAAGTGAAGGCCGGTTCGAGCGCCTATTCAAGGCAACTAATGCTGCTCTTGAAAAACACCTTTCAGGGTGATCGAGCCTCAGGGCGTGTAGGGTGTGTTCGGGGGAAATATGAATCTTGATGATAAGCATGCGTATCGCGTTGGGAGCCATTCCGAGTCATGGAGCGATCTACCTGCGGATGACGATACGCTAGATAAATTCATCGCGTCAGCGCGAAAGCGGATCGAGCCTTGGCTATCCGCTGTTTTTCAAGCCGAACACTTGAATCTTTTGATAGGTAGCGGCTTCACGACCGCCGTGGGATATATGGCCGGAGCCAATGCTACAGGCATGGGCAAGGTTGTGTTCGGGAGCGAGTTCGACAAGCAGATCGACGACTTCGCTGCGAACGAGGCGGCACGCATGGGGCGTGGTGCGGCCAATATCGAGGATCAGTTCCGGGCAGCCCTTTCGGTTTATGAGGGGTTGAAGATCATTGATATGGCTAAAGCCGCCACCCTTAAATCCGCGATGGATGTACAGCTCCGTGGTTTCCTTGAATCACTTCTCAAAACTGAAGCCGGTCTGATCAGCGGCGATCCGGCAAAGCGAGTCATTGCAGAAGGGGCAGTTCAGTCGTTCCTACTCAGCTTCGCCAGTCGCGCGGCTTCGCGCGAGAGGCTGCATGTCTTCACTACGAACTACGACAGGTTGATTGAGCACGGTTGCGACCTCGCCGGGCTTCGTATTATCGACCGTTTTGTTGGAGCGCTCACGCCTGTTTTCCGGTCAACCCGCGTCGAGGTTGATGTGCATTACAACCCGCCGGGCATTCGCGGGGAACCACGCTTCATGGAAGGCGTCATCCGCCTGACCAAACTTCATGGTTCTCTCGACTGGCTATTCAGCACGACAGATCGGAAGATTTTGCGGAAGGGAATACCCTTCGGTGCCCCCACCGATCACACCGATCTGCCCAAAAAGCCGGTCGATACGGTGATGATCTATCCGAACCCGGCGAAGGATGTCGAAACGACACAGTATCCGTACGCAGAGCTGTTTCGTGATTTTGCCGCCGCAACGTGCAGGCCCAATGCGGTTGTCGTCACTTACGGCTATGGCTTCGGGGACGATCACATCAACCGCGTGTTGCTCGACATGCTGACGATCCCATCAACCCATCTCGTGGTGCTCGCTTACTCGGCGGATGACCGCTTGAAAGGCTTTCTTTCACGGACTCGCGAGGCGCAGGTATCGCTGTTAATCGGTCCCCATTTCGGTGACCTCACAACGTTGATCGAAAACTACCTCCCGAAACCAACGCTTGATTACATCACCGGGCGCATGACCGAACTATTGAAGCACCGCCCGCCAGAGCATCCGTCCGCACCAGACGCTGCTGCTGCGACTACCGATGAGTTCGGCGAATTGTTAGGCGGCGGAACAACAGCATGACCACGCCCATAGAGTCCATTGCTGGCTTGGTTATCGGCGCGGTTGAGTCTGTTTCGCCTGATGAAATCCGCATCCTGCTCGAATTGGATGCACCGCAGGCAACGGCGCTGAACACAGGAACACCTGCCGCATTTCCTCGCCTCAATGGCTATGTCCTTATTCCTAACGAGGCCGGCGCGACGGTCGCCTACATATCATGGATCGGGATAGAGCGGTCGCCCTATCCCAAACGGTCGGGCTTGAAAGATTTCGGTCTGATCGACCTTCCGTTTCCACTGCGAAAGATGTGCGTCTCGCCTGTCGGCACACTCACGTCTCGGCGGGACCGAGCATCGAAGCAGACAGTGTATGAACTGTCGCGCGGCGTAGCCGCGTTTCCGTCAGTGGGCGATCAGGTACTCATGCCGACACCTGAACAGGTCGAGGCTATCGTTGGTGCGAAGGAGTCGGATCGGCGTGTCCGTATCGGGACTTCGGCCCTTGCATCGAGCGCCGAGATCAAGGTCGATCCCGACAAGCTATTCGGCAGACATCTCGCCGTGCTCGGCAATACGGGCAGTGGCAAGTCCTGTACGGTTGCCGGACTGATCCGCTGGTCGCTCGACGCAGGAGCAAAAGCGATGAGTGACGCGGGCCGAAAAGGCCATCCGAACGCGCGCTTCATCGTTCTAGATCCCAATGGCGAATATGCCAAAGCCTTTGCGGATCGAGGAGATCAACTCCGTCTGTTCCGAGTCCCACCAGTCGTTGGAACTGAAAGAGAGCTGGATGTTCCGGCATGGCTTTGGAGCGGCCATGAATGGACTGCCGTTGCCCATGCCCAGCCGGGTGCGCAACGTCCGCTTCTGTTGCGCGGGATACGAGAACTGAAGAGCGGCCATCATGAAGATGTACCGCGAGAAGCCACCATCAAGCGGCATCTGCTTGTTTCAAGTGGTCGCATTACCGCCATGCTCAATATGGGAAGCACCGCCTTCGCCGGAGCGGTCGGCCCCCGGTTTGATTGCGCGCGCTTGCTGGGCGGCATCGCCGAGGATTCCGCTCATTTTGCAGCATCGGTCGATGACCCAGCGACGACGCTATTGCAAACGCTTTCTGCCACAATCACTGAAATTGTTGACTCCCGGCGGTCGGGATTGACCTATTTTAACGACTTCTTGGTCGGCGATCTTGAATCGGCCCGTGACGCCATCGCTGTTGTTACAGATGCCCTACCGGATATTGTCGGCGCGGCCGCCGCAATCAGTGAAGACGCTCCAGTTCCATTCGATGTCACACTGCTTGCCGAACATCTGGATCATCTGGCTGCCGAGCAAGGCGGAAATTTCGCGGCGTTTATTAGCACGCTTGGCCTTCGTATTCGCAGCATGCTCGCGGATCAACGGCTTGGAAGCGTCATTGGAAAGGTACCGCCAACCAGCTTCGAGGAATGGCTAAAAAGTTATATCGGTGATGACGGCGCACGCAATGGCCCGCTAGCTGTCGTCGACCTTTCCTTGGTCCCCTCCGAGGTCGTTCACGTCGTTGTGGCCGTGCTGGCCCGGGTGATTTTTGAATCTCTGCAACGCTATCGGCGGCTCAATGCAGAGGGGCTATCACTGCCCACAGTCCTCGTGCTGGAAGAAGCTCACACCTTCATTCGACGCGGTAAGGACGACGAAGGCCCGGCGTCCAGTCCTAACCAGCTCTGCCGGGAAATTTTCGAGCGCATTGCCCGCGAGGGACGCAAATTCGGCTTAGGTCTGGTGCTGTCGTCGCAGCGACCATCAGAGCTTTCGCCGACCGTTTTGGCTCAGTGCAACACCTTCATTCTCCATCGTATAGTCAACGATTCCGACCAAAACCTTGTCGCGCGTCTTGTACCAGACAACGTGGGTGGGTTGCTGCGCGATCTGCCCAGCTTGCCATCAAAACAGGCGATCCTGTTGGGATGGGCGACGCCTATTCCCGTACTGGTCGAGATCGACGAGTTGGCAAAGGAGCATCAGCCTCAATCCGCCGACCCTGATTTTTGGGATGTTTGGACAGGTGCCAACAAGCGCGAAGTTGATTGGCATCGGATCGCCCGGCACTGGACAGCCCCTATCGCAGTTGACGCTCAAAGCACGGAACCGCCAACGGCATCTAGCGAGGGTGCGGTTCCCATGAACAATTCCACTTCTCCCGATCTGGATGACGAAATTCCTTTCTGAGGATTGAGACTTAGGGCTCTGCCCTCCGCGCACTTCAAGAGGCTTCCGCCCAGCTTCCTACGCGCGTGCCGCGCTCCGTGCAGCCGGTTCCCCGCGAAGCCTCCTTCCGTTTGCACACCCGGTCTCGGCGACGGCCAGAAGGTCAGGCGCGGCGTTCCGCTTCGCTGACCTTCCGACCCGAGGATCAGAGAAATGACCAACGTATCCGACAGCACCCCCCGCATCTATGTCGCCTGCCTTGCCGCCTACAATAACGGCTATTTGCATGGCACTTGGATCGACGCGGATCAGGACGCGGACCAGATCAGGGACGAGATTGCCGCGATGCTTGCCCGTTCCCCCGTCGAGGACGCGGAGGAATACGCCATTCACGACTATGAGGGCTTCGAGGGCGTCAGCATCTCCGAATATGCCGGCATCGACAGCGTGGCGCGGATGGCCGCTTTCATCGCAGAGCATGGCGCACTCGGCGCGGGCTTGCTGGGGCATTTCGGTGGCGACATGGACCAAGCCGAAACCGCCTTTCAAGACTGCTATCATGGTCAGTACGCCAGCCTCGCCGACTATATGGAGGAATTGACCTCAGAGAGCGTCACGATCCCCGAGGCGCTGCGCTACTATGTCGATTGGCAGGCGATGGCGCGCGACGCTGAGATCGGTGGCGACCTGTTCACCATCGAGACGGCGCATGGCGAGGTGCATGTGTTTTCCAGCAGATGAGAACGTGAATGCCTGTCCGTGCTCATAAGGGCAGGCATCTCGAAAGCACCGGCTGTCGCTAAGCTAAAAACACCAAAGAATGATCGGGTTAGCCGCTCAAGGTATCTGCTTTGAGCGGCTTCTCTATTTCCAACGATCCTTGAACCTCTCTTTGCCGGGCGCTGCCCAGCATCCCGGCTTGGGGAGGTGACGCCATGCTCAGCATCGATTGGCGATCTCCGGCGGCATACGGGTACACAAAGCACATCCCTGCCGCTGGTTTCGCTTGGGAATACCTGCGCCGCAACGACGAATATCGTCGGGACTGCCAGACCATCGCATTGACCGGAGGGACAGATGCCCGCGACCTCGAAGAGTTCGCGCATCGCTGGGGTTTGCGATTTCCCGTGCGATCCAGACGCGCCGCATGAGCAGCATTCGCCAATCTGGAGTCCGCGCCTTCAACCGCAAGCCGTAATGTTGTCGCCCGTCAATCACAAGGACGACGACACCGAACCGGTACTGACGTTGGCGCATCTCGACGGCCTCGATATGCGCCGCGCGGCCGATGGCTGGCACGGCATCTGGCAGGTGGATGGCGTCGCGCATCAATTCTGGCTGCCAAAGGCGGTGCCCGACGCGGCAGCGTTCTACGCTGTCACGCTGCCGATGGATTCCTTTCTGGAGCTGCGCGCCCACGCTGCGCGCCGTCTTTGGCGGTCTCTCAACGGTCGCGCGCCCGGTCCCGACTTCCGGGCCGTTCCCGCCCAACTCCGGCAATGGCATATCCTGTCCCTGCGCGCGCTCGACGCCCGACTGCATGGCGAAAGTTATCGCACCATCGCTGAAGTCCTGCTCGGCTTTCGCGGCACCAAGGAGGACTTTGAGAGCGATCCTCGCAAGAACAAGGCCCGCCGCCTGGTCACGCACGGTATCAAGATGATGCGCGGCGGCTATCGCCTTCTGCTTCACTACCCGATCAAGCCCGGCAAGCGTTGATCGGGTGGCGTGACCCTCACGCCTTGTTGGCTGCCGCCTGCTCCAGAATCTTCCGATAGCCCTCACGCGACAGCCATTGCGCGCGTTCGAGATGGCTTCGCCAGCAACGGCGGGTGCGAAGTTCATCGGCGACCGGATCACGGTGCAACACGATCTGCGCGACTTCCTTCCAGTCCGCGCCCTCGGCCTTCGCATCGAGAAGGCGCAGATAGGTAACGTAATGCCGTTTGTCATAGACGGTTATGGTATCGCCGGTCGGCGCTTCATCGTCCACATCGGGATCGAGTTCGACGGGAACCCGCATAGTCACTCCTCCTAGGTTCCAGAGAGCCTTGTTTGCGGTGCGCCCCCGCAACTGGCCCCTCTACCTGGTGATCGGGGAGTTAGTAACCGTGACTAGACGGCCCCATGACCTTTAGGCGAGAAGCCCTGGACATACGCCATGGGCTCCCCGACCATAAGGTTCGAGGATGGTGGTGCCGTCACGGCCGGCACCAACCGCTAGTCAGGGGTTACTACGCCCCAGAGCAGCGCGTCTGCTCCGTCTACGTTTCTATCCGAGCCGGCCGTAAATGTCTTTGCCTATTCGGCGGGGCAGGCAGTGAGACGCTGAATTATCTCATTTATTAGCCCGCATCACCCCAGAGGGGGTGCCGCCAGCGCATAGGCGCAAATGCGGCACGCTACGCGCCGCCGATCCCTCGCCATGGTTCGCCACAGTCCGCTGCCGCCACCGGCAGCCCAATCCTGACTGGAGGTGATCCATGCCCAACCCGCTTGCGGGCCTGCCGCCGCGCCTGCTGCGCACCAAGGAAGCCGCGCGCTTCCTCGGCATATCCATCCGCACCCTTGAGAAGCATCGCACCTACGGGACCGGCCCGACCTATCGCAAGGTCGGCGGTCGCGTCCTCTACACCGTCCGCGATCTGGAAGACTGGAGCGCGGTCGGCGAACGCAAATCCACCCGCGACAAGACCGCCGGCACCGTCTTTCCCGCGCGTCCCCTCACGCCCGAAGAACGGGGCGACTGCTAGATGCTGCGCGAGGACGATCACGACCCCGCGCACCCGACCGAGGATAGCGAGCGCAGCCGTCTAGACCCCTTCGTGGTCGCAACGGGCGACGCGCCGCCGCGCGACCAGCGCGACTTGATGGAACGGCCGTTCTTCTCGCTGGCGAAGACCCCGCGCACCAAGCCGATTCTCTACAAGGCCGCCGACATAGAGGTGCAGGTGTTCGGGATGCCCGAGCATGGCATGGCGACCATATGGGACGCCGATGTGCTGATATGGGCGGCCTCGCAGATCGTTGCGGCCGAGAACAACGGCCTCACCACGTCGCGCTTTGTCCGGTTTACGCCCTACCATCTGTTGCGCGCCATCGGGCGGCCGACCGGCAATCACCAATACCGGCTTCTGAAAGCCGCGCTGGCGCGGCTGCAATCGACCGTCATTGCCACCACCATCCGCAACGGCCCGCATTGGCGTCGCCGGCAATTCTCATGGATCAACGAGTGGGAGGAAATGACGACGCGCGCCGGCCGCGTCGAGGGCATGGAATTTGTCCTGCCCGAATGGTTCTACAATAGCGTCATCGACCGCTCGCTGGTCCTGACCATCGACCCTGCCTATTTCCGGCTGACTGGCGGCATCGAGCGATGGCTTTACCGCGTCGCCAGAAAGCACGCCGGGCACCAGCGCCACGGCTGGATTTTCGAGGTCGCGCACCTTCATCAGAAATCCGGCAGCCTCGCCCGGCCGTCCGACTTCGCGCTCGACCTGCGCCGGATCGCGGCCCGCCAGCAACTCCCCGGCTACCGCCTCCAGATCGAGCGGGAAGACGGCCGCGAGCTGCTGCGCATCCGCCCCGAAAACTCATCAACAGGCACTGTTGATAACCCTGTTGATGCCATCGGCAGATCAGGCGCACGGGGTATCGGCACATCAGGCGCAGCACTATCGGCAGATCAGGCGCACGAACCGCAGCTAACGCTCTGGCGTGAAAAGCGGAATCCGACCGCTAACTTATCTAACAGAGAATCTAACTCTTTTTCTTTGACGCGCGCGCACCCGAAGCGTGGTGCCGGTTCTGCCCGAAGGGGCGAGCCATGACGGCCGCGCTCGACGCGCTGCGCCCGCGCAGCCCCCAGCACATCACCGGAGACAAACAATGACCCGTCGCGCCCACCGCAGCGCGCACGGCCGTCCGCTGCCGGACGGGCCTGCGCCCTTCACAACATTGGTCGAGCTGACCTTCGAGAAACGCAAGGTCGAGCACTGGATACGCTTCGGCCGCAAGAGCTACAAGCAGATCATCGACCGCCGCCGCAGCGTCGTCGGTTTCGCGCCGGGCAGCGTCTTTGCCTTCGTGCGATGGGCGAAGGGCGAGCACGGCACTGTCGTTTCCCGCATCGACATTGTGCGCGCCATCGGCCGGGGCGAGCCGTTCCAGACATTGCCGTTCGTGCGTCCCGGCGGCGAAATCCTGTTGCGCCTCGACGGCTGGCCGAAGGTGCAGCGTGCGCTTGTCGCTATCGACGCCGTGGATGCGCTCGGCCTCGATCCGGCCGACGCCTCACCGGAGCATTGGCGGCACGTCCATAACCGTTTGACCGCCAATCTGGAGCCGCACGCCTACACCCCCGAGCGACATGCCGCTTGGCTTCATCGCCGAAGGATCGACCCATGACGCGCCGCCGCACCCTCACGGTGACGGCGCTCGCCGCCATCGGCATCGCCGCCGCCAGCGCCGTCGATTGGCCCGTGAAACTCATCTGGAACGCGACGGCCAGCGCACCCATCGGCTTCTACACCATCGCACCGGCCGAGCGGATCGAGGTGCCCGAGATGGTCGCCGTCATGCCGCCCGAACCGCTCGCCGCCTTCATGGCCGAGCGCGGCTATATCACGCGCGGCGTCCCGCTGTTGAAGCGCGTCTTGGGCTTGCCGGGACAGCGGGTTTGCCGCACCGGCCGCACGATCACGGTGAACGGGATCGAGATGGGCGAGGCGCTGGAGCGCGACAGCCTCGGCCGTGATCTGCCCGTCTGGCGGGGCTGCCGAGTGATCGGCGACGGCCAGCTTTTCCTCATGAATTGGGAAGTCCGCGACAGCCTCGACGGCCGCTATTTCGGACCCACCCCCGCAGCTTCCGTCATCGGCCGAGCGGTCCCGCTCTGGACCGATGAGGAAGGCGTCGGCCGCTACGAGTGGCGCGCACCGACGCATTGAAACCATCCCCCGAAAGCCAACCGCAGGAGATTTCCCATGGCAGAAATAGGCACCTTCACCCGCACCGAAACCGGCTATGCCGGGGAGCTTCATTCGTTCGGCCTGCACGAAAAGCTGTTCATAGTCCCGGCCAAGCCAAGCGACGTGAAAAACGCGCCCGACTATCGCGTGCGCCTCGATAGCGAGGACGGCCCGGACGCCGGCCCGACATGGAAGGACGCCAGCGAAAATGCCGGCGACTTCGTGTCGATGAGGCTGGAGGGACCGATCTTCCCGTTCCCGATCCGCGCCAAGCTGTTCCAGTCCAACGACGATCCTTCGGTCTGGACGCTGCGTTGGAAGCACCCCCGGAAAGTCGAGGACGAGGAATGACGGCCGCGCGCGTCCGGCCCGCCATCCGGTCCAGGATCGTCATCCCTTTGTTCGCGGAAAAGCCGTCTCATCCCTTCGTCCCGCTCGGCCACCGGACGGCCGGCGCGCACAGCGAAGGTCAGGGGCGGCCATCGGCCGGCGCTAGCGCCTTGCCCTTGACCGCAGCGCGCACGCTGGCAGGCTGGTGTCGAAGCGGAGACAGGACTGCATGGCACTATGCCGTCCTGATACTGGCCGGCGCGCTTTCCGTTTGCGCGGGATCGGGCGTCGCGGTTGCACAATCCGCGCCCGTCGAGCGCCCGGCCGCCGCCCATCCTTATGCGGTCCACATCGCCGAGGCGTCGCAGCGTTTCGGCATCCCCGAGCAATGGATTCGTGCCGTGCTGCGCGCCGAAAGCGCGGGCGACGTGCGTGCGGTTTCGTCGGCCGGCGCGATGGGATTGATGCAGGTGATGCCCGACACATGGACGGGCCTGCGCATCCGCTACGGCCTCGGCCGCGACCCCTACGACTCGCGCGACAACATAATGGCTGGCACGGCCTACCTGCGCGAAATGTGGGATCGCTACGGCAATGTCGCGGCGATGCTCGCGGCATATAACGCCGGCCCCGGCCGCTATGACGAATACCTTGCGACCGGCCGCACCCTGCCGGCCGAAACGCGGGCCTATGTCGCCGCGCTCGCGCCGATCCTCGGCGGCGCGGCTGCAACCGAACCGCCGTCATCGGCACCGCCACCGCCGCCTGATTGGCGCGAGGCACCGCTGTTCGTCATGCGTCCGGGCGACACGCGGGCCGTCGCCGCGCCGCCGTCCGACGCACAATCCGGCGACGCCCGCGCGACCGTTCCGGCGCGCGATCCCGCCGATGCAGAGTCGCAGGGCGACAGCATTTTCGTCGCCGACGCGAGCGGTTCGGGAACGCCATGAGGGCGGCGTTCCCGCGCTCGGCGGCGCTCATTCCGGTGTCCAGTCAGGCAGGTTTTTGCCCGGCTGGATTCCCGGCAGGAGGGGCAGAAAAGGCAGAAAGGGCGGAGGGCAAGATTAAAGAAGACGGCACCATATCGGGCCGCTTCTGGAAATTGTTGTTGTCTGCACACTGGTTAGGTGGCCGGTTCCGGCACCATGGTTTTGAGGGGTCGCGTGCCGCGATTTCGCACAAAGCCTTGGCTTTGCTGGGTTTCGAGCGGCACCATAGGCCCATATCAGCCGTTTTTCGGTGGTTTTATCAGGAGTCGCGCCCATGAGCGCCGACGATGAAAACCGCTTCCGTCCGAAGCCGGGCCGTATCCGATCCGACACACCGAAGGCCGGCAAGACCAAGAGCTTTTTCACGCAGGTCAAGAAGATCACCCGGCAGCATCAGGCAGCAGCCTCCCGCGATCCTTCCATGCCGTCATCCGCTCGCCCGTCATCGCCGGGGCGGTCCCGTGCCGTGGTCGCCAGCGGCAAGGGCGTGAAGCGCGGCCGGGGCGCGAGCTTCGTGCGCGCTCGGAACATCTCCGGCCAATGGCATCATCGCCAGCCCGGCAGCCGCCGCGTGATCGTCAAGCAGCGCAGCGTTCGGGCCGCGTGGAAGGGCGCACGCGCCCGCGCGCATCTGCGCTATGTCCAGCGCGACGGCACGTCACGCGACGGCGAGCGGGGCCGGCTCTATTCGGCGACCGAGGACCGCGCCGATGGCGACGCCTTCCTTGATCGCGGCAAGGACGACCGCCACCAGTTCAGATTCATCGTCTCGCCCGAGGATGGCGCGGAGCTATCGGACCTCACGGCCTACACCCGCGATTTCATGAAGCAGGTGGAAGCCGACCTCGGCACGAAACTCGATTGGGTCGCCGTCAACCACTACAACACCGGCCATCCCCATGTGCATGTCATCGTCAACGGCCGCGACGAGATGGGCGAGGATCTAATCATCAATGGCGACTACCTCGCCAACGGCCTACGGGAGCGCGCCAGCGAGCTTGCCAGTCTGGAACTCGGCCCCGTCACCGAAATCGAGCAGACCCGCAAGCTGTCGGCCGAGATAGACCAGGACCGCTTCACCCGGATTGACCGCGCCATGGCCGAGGAAGCCGATGCCCGGTTCCTCGACCTGCGCCATGAACCGGCCGCACCGCGCCGCCAGTTCGAGCGCACCTTACGCCTGCGCCGTCTCGCCAAGCTGGAGAAGATGGGACTGGCGACCGAGCACGCGCCCGGCGTTTGGGAGTTGAGCAAGGACATGGAGCCGGCCCTGCGCGAGTTGGGCGAGCGCGGCGACATTATCCGCACCATGCAGAAGGCGCTCGGCCCGCAGGGAGGCGAACGCGATCCCATGAGCTTTCAAATCCATGACGGAGCGCCAGAGACACCCATCGTCGGCCGCGTCGTGGACAAGCACCTGTCGGACGAGCTGGGCGAGAACCTGACCATTGTGGTGGACGGGATCGACGGCAGGACGCACCACATCGCAGGCATCGCGCCCGAGCGGCTGGAGGACGCCCGCGTTTGCAGCGTCGTCCAGATCGGCCCGGCCGAGGCGACCGCCCGACCGTCCGAACGCGCCATTGCCGCCATCACCGAGGACGGCATCTATCGTCCGAGCCGCCATCTGGAGCAGGCGAAGTTCGAGGGCCGCGTTCCGGGCGGCGATTATGAGGGCTATGTCGATGCCCATGTCCGGCGACTGGAGGCATTGCGCCGCGCCGGGATCGTCGAGAGGATCGACGCCGACCAATGGCGCATCCCCGATGATCTGGTCAGCCGCGCCGCCGCCTATGACGCCGGCCGTGACCGGCAGGCCAGCGTTCGCATCCTTTCCCCGGTCGATCTAGGCAAGCAGATCGGATCGGACGGCACGACATGGCTGGACCGGCGATTGGTCCATGGCGAAACGGCCGACCTTGCGCCGGCCGGCTTCGGCCAGCAGGTGCGTGAGGCGATGGACCAGCGGCGCGAGCATCACATCGAACAGGGCGATGCCACCCGAGCACGGAACGGCCGCATCTTCTACCGGCGCAGCCTTCTCGCCACCTTGCGCGAGCGGGAGGTTGCCCGCATTGGCGCGGAGATGGCCGAGGGCAAGGGGTTGCCGTTCCGTGCCGCCACGGACGGCGAGAACGTCAGCGGCAAGTTCACCGGGACCGTTCAGCTATCGAGCGGCAAGTTCGCCGTGGTGGAAAAGAGCCATGAGTTCACGCTTGTCCCGTGGCGGCCGGTGATCGACCGCCAGCTCGGCCGCGAGATCACTGGCGTCGTGCAGGGCGGATCGGTGTCGTGGCAGTTGGGGCGAAGGCATGACCTTGGCCTTTAGCACATACGCGTGTTTCATCCGGTATCTATCATGCCCCGTGTATCTCACGCTGGATGCCGGCTATTGTAGGGGCCATCATTCAAGCGAGCAGTAGAAAAGAAGATATGCCGAGACCGAA
Organism: Bosea sp. (in: a-proteobacteria); assembly: GCF_023953965.1. NCBI lineage: Bacteria > Pseudomonadati > Pseudomonadota > Alphaproteobacteria > Hyphomicrobiales > Alloboseaceae > Allobosea > Allobosea sp. The sequence continues at coordinate 1,121,343 of NZ_JAMLIX010000002.1, read as the reverse complement.
ACTTCATAGCGATGAGTTCATTCTAGATACCGCGCTAGGCATCCTTCTTCAGAAAGGTCCATCGGCCTTCACCCTCTCCGATGTTGCGGAAGCGGTCGGCATCTCGCGGGCTGCACTGATCCAGCGGTTCAAAGACAAGGCGACGCTGCATCTAAAGGTCATGGAGCGCAACACGCAGGAGGTGCGCGACTATTTCGCGGGTGCGAGTCCCGAAAAGGGCCTCGATCCGCTGTGGGCGATGCTCAAGGACCTCATCGCCGGTATGGGTGACGGTGCCGGAACGGAAGGCTACCTTCTTCTATTGTGGGGAGACGTTCAGGAGCCGTCGCTTCGCGCCCTTGCGGCGGAGCGGAACAGACTGGTCCTGAAAGCTATCGAGGCACGACTGCCCGCCGGGCCGCGCCCACCCGAGCATACCGCCGGCTTGATTCAGACGGTCATTCAGGGGTCTTGCATGCAATGGCTCGTTGAGCCGGAAGGCGAGCTAGCGGCTTTCATGACCAAGCGCACCCACATGCTTCTGTCCGTCCTCTATCCCGACCATGTGTTCGGGTAACACCATCTGGAGGGTTGTTTATAACAGTCGTGTCGGTTATTTATAAGGCATGCGCCACGGTATCGCCGGGCACGGAAACCCGGAACGACTATCATGCCTATACAAGAACCCAGCCCGTTGGGGGCCGAACGACAAAAAGCACTGCCTGCGCCAACCTTGGCGCTGAACCTCATGGCCGACGAGTTCGATGCGTTGAACGCGAGCAGCGGGCCGCAAATCGCCTATCGCGACCTGTTCTGCCCACACATGGACCTGCCGCGCGCCTTGCGGAACTGGTCAGAGGCTCGGGGCGTCCAGTTGCGGAGCCTTCGCAAAATCACGCATGAGCGCGGCGGTCGGTCGCAGAAGGTGCTTTTCGGCCTTCATGACGGTTATGCCGTTGAAAGCGTTCTGATCCGTCGTCACGACGGACACACCGCCTGTATTTCGTCACAGGTTGGATGTGCCTTCGCCTGCCAGTTCTGCGCTTCCGGCCAAGCCGTGTCAACGGCGGTCGGATTCCAGGCCAGCGTGGCGGAGTAAAAGCAGGCCACTGGCGTTGAGGGTGGCGGATATGGCAGGGGCCCCGATCGGGGCCCCTGCCATATCGCGCTGTCGGGATTGATCAGGGGATGATCTCGCCGGTTTCTGGATCGGCTTCGTTGGCGGTGGTCTGTTTTTGCCCCGCCGCGGCGGAGGCGCGCCGGCGGCCGGCCGATTGTTTGAGGCGGTAGCTGTCGCCGTTCATGGCGAGGATGCTGACGTGGTGGGTCAGGCGATCGAGCAGCGCGCCGGTGAGGCGCTCCGATCCCAGGACGGACGTCCAGTCCTCGAAGGGCAGGTTCGAGGTGACGATGGTTGAGCCGCGCTCGTAGCGTTGCGAGAAGATCTCGAACAGGAGCTCGGCGCCGGTCGGCGACAGCGGCACATAGCCGAGCTCGTCGACGATCAGCAGCTTGACCGCCTGCAACTCGCGCTGGAGCCTGAGCAGGCGCTTCTCGTCGCGGGCTTCGAGGAGCTGGTTGACCAGCGAAGCCGCCGTCGTGAAGGCGACGGAGAAGCCCTTCTGGCAAGCGGCCAGCCCGAGCGCGAGGGCGACATGGGTCTTGCCGGTGCCGCTGTTGCCGAGCGCGATGATGTTCTCCCGGCGCAGGATGTAGCCGCAGCGCGCCAGCTCCAGCACGAGCATCTTGTTCAGGCTCGGGATCGCCGTGAAGTCGAAGGTGTCGAAGCTCTTCACCGCTGGGAAGCGCGCCGCCCGGATCCGCCGCTCGACCGTGCGCCGCTCCCGGTCGATCAGTTCGAGCTCGACCAACCGTAGCAGGTAGCGGGGATGATCGACGCCGTCGCGGGAGCATTCCCGTGCCACCTTGTCGTACTCGCGCAGGACGGTTGGCAGCTTCAGTTGCTTGAGGTGGTGCGCCAGCAGGACCTGCGGCGTTCCAGCGGTCGTGCCCGCCGGCATCGTCTCTTTCCCCGAGCCCGTCATGCCGCGGCTCCCGGCAGGAGCACGGCGTAATCGGCCGCCGAGGTCGTCTTCACCGTAGTCCTCGGCAGATACGGATAGGCCGCCAGATCCAGACGGGCCGGGCGCCGTTCCAGCCGCGCCAGCGCGATCAGCTTCACCGCATCGAAGCCGATCGCGCCCAGCCGGATCGCCTCGCCGACGGCGAAGCTCACGACCTCGCGCGGCAAGGCCTCCAGCAGCCGCAGCACCTGGATGAACTCGCGCTTGCCGCGATTGCCCATGCGCGCTTCCAGGAGATGGCGCAGGTGCTGGAAGGCCTCGGGCAGGTCCCAGCCCTGCAAGGCCGCGGCCTGGTCGAGGGCGTTCGGCTTCTCCTCGATTAGCGCCAGATAGTGCAGCGGATCGGAGACGAACACGCCCGTCCCGTAATTGCGGGGATGGCGGGCAATCTCCTCGCCCCGGCACAGGATCACGACCTCCTCGACGAAGCCCTTCACCACCACGTCCTGGAAGCCATAGGCCGTCGGGACCGAGTAGTCGTTCGACCGATATCGGACCAGCGCCGTCGACGAGACCCGCGCACCACGCTTCTCGCACGGCTCCAGCGGCACTGCCGGCAAAGGGCGCAAGACCCCGAGATCGGCAACAAGCCGCTCTCCGATCGTCTGGGCATGCCGGCCGGCCCGCTCGTCCTGTCGCCGGCGGCAGCGCTCGGCCAACATCGCGTTCAGTTCGGCGAAGCTCGCCGCCAAAGGGATCGGCGTCATGAAGTTCGAGCGGGCATACTTCACCAGCCCCTCGACCTTGCCCTTGTCATTGCCCTTGCCCGGGCGCCCGAACCGATCCCGGAACAGATAGTGGCTCACCAGCTCCGTGAAGGCCCGCGTCCGCTCGCGCCGGCCATCGCCGCAGATCTTCGCCACCGCAATGCGGGTGTTGTCATAGAGGATCGACAGCGGCACACCGCCGAAGAAGCCAAAAGCCGAGACGTGACCGTCCAGGAACGCTTCCGTCGTCTCGCGCGGATACGCCTTCACGAAGCAGGCATCCGACTGTGGCAGGTCCAGGCAGAAGAAGTGGATCTTCTGCCGCACGCCGCCGATCACCGCCAGCGCCTCGCCAAAATCCACCTGGGCGTGACCGGGCGGATGGGCCAGCGGAACGAAGGTCTCGCGGCCCCGCGCCCGGCAGAGCCGCACATGGTCCTTCACCACCGTGTAGCCGCCGGCAAAGCCGTGCTCGTCCCGCAGCCGCTCGAAGATCCGCTTCGCCGTATGGCGCTGCTTCACCGGAGACGCCCGGTCTCCGTCCAGGATCGCCTCAATCACCGGCAGCAGCGGACCGAGCTTCGGCTTCTCGACCGGCTTCGTGCGCGTGTAGCCCGGAGGGATCGAGAACCGGCACATCTTGGCGATCGTTTCGCGGCTCAGCCCGAACACGCGAGCCGCTTCCCGTCGGCTCTGCTTCTGATTGAAAACGAAATCGCGAACCGCCGCGTAGACCTCCACAGCGAACATCCCCGCCGACCCCGAAAGGGATCAGCCTATCCAGTGGACGACTTTTACGCCGCCCGCGCCCGCACAAACGCAGGCGCTTCACTGGATGGTTTTCTCACCGCCCTGCACACTACATGCCGGCCGTGGCATGGGCCTATCCCACACCGCCAGCAGGCCAGCGCCAGACCGTCCCGGCCGCGCCGATCATCCCGGCCGAGGCTGCGAGGAACTACCGCTACGGCCTGACAGGCGATAGCCCGCCATGGCGACCCATCTCCGTCTTCGACGATGGCCGCCGCGTCTATGTCGTCTTCCCGGCCGGGATCGTGCAGGGCGAGATGCCGCCGATCTTCGTGCTCGGCTCCGATGGCGAGCCGCAGATCGTCAACAGCCGCGTCCATCAGAACATCCTGATCGTGGACCGCCTGTTCGGCGCGGCCGAGCTGCGCCTTGGCAGCGGCAGCCGCCAGCAGACGGTCAGGATCGTCCGCATCAACCCGCCGCAGGCCGCCGCCGCGCAGCCCGCCAGCGCGACCGGAGACTCCCCGTCATGACAGACACCACTATCACCGACACCGCCGCGCCCATGCGGCTACGCGCCGAAACGCCCCGCGTCACCCGCCTGTCCCGCAAGATGCTGGCAGGCGTCGGTGCCGTCGCCTTGCTCGGCATCGGCGGGGCGCTCATCTACGCTCTCCAGACCCGCGATGCAGGACCGGGCGGCGAGGAACTCTATTCTACCGAGAACCGGCCCACGGCGGACGGCCTGTCGGGCTTGCCGCGCGACTATACCGGCCCGGTTCTCGGCCCCGCGCTGCCCGGAGATTTGGGCCGCCCCATCCTCGATGCGCAGAACAGGGGCCAGCCGGTTGCACCGCCCGTCATGGCGACGCCCGCCGTCGATCCAGAGGAAGAACGCCGCCGCGCCGAGGAAGAAGCCGCGCGCTTGAGCAACCTGTTTTTCCAGTCCGGCCCGCGCACGGGAGCACCAGCAGGAACGGCCATGCCCGGCCTTGCCGGTCTTGGCCTTGGTGGACAGCCTGCGACGCAGGATCGGCACACGGCTTTCCTCAATGGACCCGTGGACCGGCAGACCGTCGCGCCGGATCGTGTCGCGCCGCCGGCATCGCCCTATATCCTTCAGGCCGGGGCCGTGATCCCCGCTGCGTTGATAACCGGCATTCGCTCCGACCTTCCGGGCCAGATCACAGCGCAAGTCACCGAGAACGTCTATGACAGCCCGACCGGCTCGCTGTTGTTGATCCCGCAGGGCACCCGCATCATCGGCCAATATGATGACGGCGTGACCTTCGGCCAGCGCAGGGTGCTTTTGGTGTGGAACCGCCTGATCCTGCCGGGCGGCCGTTCCATCGTTCTGGAGCGCCTGCCGGGCGCGGACGCCAGCGGTTACGCCGGCCTTGAGGATGGCGTCGATTATCATTGGTGGGATCTGATGAAGGCGGCCGGACTGTCCACGCTGCTCGCGGTCGGGACGGAGTTGGCGACCAGCGACGAGGACCGGCTTATCCGGGCCATCCGCGACGGTGCGCAGGATACCGTCAATCAGGCGGGCCAGCAGATCGTTCAGCGCCAGTTGCAGGTCGCGCCGACGCTCACCATCCGGCCCGGCTTCCCGGTCAGGATCATCGTCACCCGCGACCTTGTGTTCGAGCCGGCAGGAGGTTGACAATGACCAAGCTGAAACTCGGCCCGCTGCCCGACGACAAGCCCGTCAAGGTGACGGTAGAGCTGCCCGCGCCGCTTCACCGCGATCTGGTCGCCTATGCCGAGGTGCTGGCCCGCGAGAGCGGCCAGTCCGCCGCCGATCCCGTCAGGCTGATCGTGCCCATGCTGGAGCGGTTCATCGCCACGGATCGCGGTTTCGCAAAGGCACGGCGGGAAGCAGGACAGACCATAAAAACATGAGCTTGAGTTGGTATATGTGCGTGGCAAGAGCAAAAAATTGTACGCAGCTACCTGTTTTCCATGACGGGGATATGCTAACCATCAAGCATCCTGCGACGCGGCATGTGCTTCGTCATGCGCCCTTGAAACCATCCGCTACGGAGCATACGTTACACCCATGATGTTCATTTCCACATTCTTCCCGCTGATCTGAACGACTGAAAGTCGTGCCGGCGCACCTGCGCCGTTCAGATTAAGACGGCCCTGCTGACGCGGAGGCCGAACGGAGAATGTGTTTGTAATGCCTAAATCTAAGCATGTCGGCCTGACTTCTGGTCAGGTCCAGAGCTTCATTGACGATGGGTTTGTCAAAATCGAAAATGCCTTCAGCGCCAACCTTGCAAAGCAAGGGAGGGACGAGTTGTGGGCGGATATAGGTCTGTCACCGGACGAACCTGAAAACTGGACTCAACCCGTTGTTCGAGTGGGGTTCAAGTCGTCGCCCCCCTTCATCGAAGCTGCTAACACGCCGCAACTGCACAAAGCCTACGACCAACTCGTTGGGGAAGGCCGATGGCTTGCCCCCAAAGGTGTTGGAACCTTTCCCATCCGCTTTCCGTCACCAGAATCTCCCGGTGACGACGGCTGGCATGTGGACGTGAGCTTTGGCACCGACAATCCAGATTTCATGGAGTGGCGGGCCAACGTTAAGAGTAGCGGACGCGCCTTGTTGATGCTGTTTCTGTTTTCGGATGTTGGTCCCAATGACGCGCCTACGAAAATACGAAAAGGGTCACATGCGGCGATTGCACGTGAGTTGCTGCCCTACGGCAATGCAGGCGCGACACTCAGGCAACTTTCCGAGAATGGCTACGCCTCTACGGAAGGTTGCGATGTTGCGTTGGCAACAGGTGCGGCGGGCACCGTCTACCTATGTCACCCATTCATCGTCCATGCGGCGCAACCTCATCGAGGGGAGCAGCCGCGTTTCATGGCACAGCCGCCGCTGCTGCCGAAGGACGAGTTTGATCCGGCGCTACCTCCATCGCCGGTCCAGATCGCCATCCGTCAGGCATGTAGGCTGACGTTCTAAGCCAAGAGGCATCCGGGGCCGCAACGCGGCCCCGGATGTTGCTGGTTATCCGCTAGTGTCTCTGCAACTGACGCAGGGGTGCCGCCAGCGCATAGGCGCAAATGCGGCACGCTACAGGCCGCCGACTGCCCTCCATGGTTCGCTTAATTCCGGGACCGTGAGTGCCCCGGAATCCACCAGAGCCAAGGAGGATTCCATGTGCGCAGAGCGCCGCCGCGCCCGCAAAGGGCGACCGCGACAGCCGGTTCCCGAGACACTTCCCGACGATCTTTTCGACTATGCCGACGAACCCACGTCGGACGGGCGGGAGCGCCGAAGGTCGCCGCTTCGCATCGTCGATGTGGAGTCGTTGCCTGTCTTCGACGACTGGCCCGAGAAGGTGCCGGTCACCGAGGAAGAACTGCAAATCTTCGAGCGGTATTTCGGCGACGTGCTCGACCGGCTGTTCGGCCCCATCGACGATCCTGACAATCAGGGCTTGAAATCGTTATCCTCTGATGATAACAGTAAGTCATGAGCGAGGATCGTGACCCGAGCCTCGACACGCTTCTGGACCTCGACGGTCAGGTGCTCGTTGTCGATCCCGAGAGCGGCCATTGGGTAAAGTTCGTCGTCACCCGCGTTCCGGTCTCGCCGGAGAAGCCGCACGGCCTCGATTACTCGCTCACGCTTCACGGGCCTTCGGGCGAGCGGCTGGTCGGCTTCGACAACGCCCATCCGGTCGGCCGGGGCAGGCGTGGCGGGCCGATGGACCATCGGCACCGTCTCCAGACCGTGAAGCCTTACGCCTACGAGGATGCGGCCACGCTGCTGGCCGACTTCTGGCAGGCGGTGGACGCGGTGTTGAAGGAGCGAGGCGTGCTATGACCACATTGAAAGTCGGGATTGCCGGCTACGATGAGATGAAGGCCCGCACCATGCGGATCGCGCGCGGCGAAGAAAAGCCGGCGGCCGACGATCCGAAGGTGTGGTTCACATCCATGGAATCCTTCGCGCAGCTCCTTTCCAGCGGGAACCGCGAGCTGCTGCGCGTCATCGACGAGCAGTCGCCCGGCTCGCTGGAGGAACTGTCGCGGATCACGGGGCGGGCGAAGCCCAACCTGTCCCGAACCCTCAAGAAAATGGCGCGCTACGGCCTGATCCGCATGGACCCCGGCGAGGGCCAGAAGCTCGTGCCCAAGGTGCTGCATGATCGCGTGGAGCTGGCGTTGCCCTTGCTCGAACGCCGCGCGGCAAAAGGAGGCCAATGATGAGCATTCAGTCCCCACACGTCGCCCTGCGCGCCGCGCTCTATCTGCGCGTCTCGACCGCCCGGCAGGCCGAGCATGACGTGTCGATCCCCGACCAGCGCAAACAGGGCGAAGCCTATTGCGCTTCGCGCGGCTACCAGCTTGTCGAAACCTTCGTCGAGGCCGGAGCATCGGCGACCAACGACCGTCGCCCCGAGTTCCAACGGATGATCGAGGCCGGCACCAGCAAGCCCGCGCCGTTCGACCTGGTGGTGGTTCACAGCTTCTCGCGTTTCTTCCGCGATCACTTCGAGCTGGAGTTCAACGTCAGGAAGCTCGCCAAGAATGGCGTCCGGCTGGTGTCCATCACACAGGAAATGGGCGACGACCCCATGCACGTCATGATGCGGCAGATCATGGCGCTGTTCGACGAATACCAGTCGAAGGAGAACGCCAAGCACGTCCTGCGCGCCTTGAAGGAGAACGCCCGCCAAGGCTTCTGGAACGGTTCGCTTCCGCCCATCGGCTACCGCGTCGTCGATGCCGAGCAGCGCGGCGCGAAGATGAAGAAGAAGCTGGAAATCGACCCGCTGCACGCCGACACCGTGCGGCTGATCTTCCGCCTTGCAACGGAAGGCGACGGCACGTCCGGCCCCATGGGCGTCAAGAACATCGTCAGCTACCTCAACAGGAACCACATGTTCACCCGCAGCGGCGGGCGTTGGGGCATCGGCCAGCTCCACCGTATCCTGACCCGGCGCACCTATATCGGCGAGCATCGGTTCAATCGCCGTTCCAAAAAGGGTGACGTGAAGCCCGAGGAGGAAATCGTCACCGTCGCGGTGCCACCGCTGATCGACCTTGAGACCTTCGAGGCGGTGCAGAGGCGCTTGCAGGTCAATAATCCGAAGGTGACGCCGCCGCGCGTGGTCAGCGGCCCAAATCTGCTGACCGGCATTTGCCATTGCGGCAATTGCGGAGGTGCGATGACGCTGCGCACCGGCAAGAACGGCCGTTATCGCTATTATGCCTGCTCGATCCGGGCGCGGCAGGGCGAGACCGGCTGCAAAGGCCGCGCGATCCCCATGGACAAGCTCGATCGCATAGTGGTCAGCCATATCGAGGAAAGGGTGCTGGACCCCGAGAGGATCGAAGATGTGCTCGCCTCGCTGCTCGACCGCCGGCAGGAGAGCGTCGAGCGGCGCAGCCAGCACATTGCAGAGCTGAACCAGCGCGCGGCCGAGGCCGACATGCGCCTCAAGCGGCTTTACGACGCTATCGAGGCTGGTTCGCTCGACCCGGCCGAAGCCGCCCTCGGCGAGCGGATAGCGGGCCTTACCGCGCTACGGGATCAGGCACGCGCCGACGCCGAAAGAACCGAGGCCATGCTGAAAAGCTCGGCCCATCAGGGCCTCACAGGGGCAGCCGTGCGGGAACTGGCGAGTGAAGCCCGCACCCGACTCCGGCTTGGAAAGGGCGGCTATCGGCGGGAACACGTCCGGGCCTTCGCCCAGCACGTCGAGGTCGCGGACGACGCAATCTACATCAAAGGCAGCAAAAGCACCCTGTTGAGGACGCTGGTAGCCACTAAGGGAGGGAAAACGGCGGAAATCGGCGTTCCCGGTTTTATACCGAGGTGGCGGAAGGGGTGGGATTCGAACCCACGGTGGGCTTGCACCCACGGCGGTTTTCAAGACCGCTGCCTTAAACCACTCGGCCACCCTTCCGCGCGGCCGTTCAATGCCGGTCAGGAAGCCGATTTGCAAGCGGAACCTGAACCCGGCGTCGAGCGGTGGCAGGGGCTCGAAACCGTGTCCTCGAGGTCACGCCGCACAGGAAAATCGCAGCCGGGGCCGCTCCAGGTTGACATGTGCCCCGTTTCGAACGCTCCTGTGGCCGCCCCAGGGCGCAGGGATGGCCGTTCGGCGGCCCGCTTTCCGGCGGAGCCCCGCGACTTAACGATCCCTTAAAGGAATTGGCTGAAAACTCGGCTATGCCGCCTGTGGCGGCCGAGCCGGAAGACGTGTTTTCGGCGCAGCGAAGCGGAACGGCAGAATGATGCGAGACGCTAGCCTTTCGGCCAGGGAGATTGCCTCCATGATGTCAGGGCCGATGCCGGCGTCCTCCTGCGTTCCCACCGTCGCCCGTCTCGGATGCGTCGTCCTCGCCGGCCTGTTCGCCGCCAACTGCGCCGGAAACCAGGTCGCCGGGCGCCGCTCCAAGGAGATCGGCGCCTTCCCGCAGGCGAAATACGGTACCGCCAGCCCGCGCGTGGTCGCGGAAGGCGAGGACGTGCCGAAGGGCGGCGGCCGTCAGCTGATCGGCAAGGCCTATTCCGTCGCCGGCAAGCGCTATGTCCCGTTCGAGAAGCCGGTCGGCTATGCGCAGGTCGGCACCGCCTCCTGGTATGGCGAGGCTTTCCACGGCCGCCGGACGGCCAATGGCGAGATCTACGACCGCCACAGCGTCTCGGCCGCGCATCCGACCATGCCGCTGCCGGCCTATGCGCGCGTCACCAACCTGATGAACAGCCGCTCGATCATCGTGCGCGTCAACGATCGCGGCCCCTTCCATGGCGGGCGCATGATGGACCTCTCCCAGGCCACCGCCGACGCGCTCGCCTTCCGCCATCTCGGCACGGCGCGCATCAAGATGGAATATCTCGGCCAGGCCTCGCTCGCCGGCTCCGACGACAAGCTCCTCCTCGCCACGCTACGCACCGACGGCACGCCCGCGCCGATCCCGGGCACCAGCGCCCGGACCATGGTCGCCAGCGCCGAGCCGGTCGCCACCACCCGCACGCGCAGCGTCGACCTCGATGCGCCGCCGGCAGCCGAACCGGCGCCCGTCGCCACGCCGGTCGTGCAGGCCTATGCCCCGCCGCAGCCGCGGACGATCACGCCCTCCGCCCCGGTCGTCGCGACGCTCGCCTCCGCCGTCTCGACGCCGGTCGAAGGCCCCAGCCTGCGCACCGCGCCGCTGCCGCCGAACCGGCCGTTCGATCTCGATACGATCGCCGGCGCGGCCAGGCCCGTCGTGATGCCCGCGACGCTGCGCACGACCCTGCCGCCGCCGCGGGCCAATCTGGCGAGCCTGTTCGCCGCCCCGGAGAAAGGGGCGGCCGGGCGCCTTGCCAAGACGCATCCGCTCAACAGGCTCGCGCCGCAGCCCTTGCAGCCGCTCGCCCGCAACTGAGAAGCGCCCGGCTTGACCTGATGGCGGGCGCTCTGCTTCACATCGGGGCATGAACGCCTTTTCCCGTCAGCGACAGAGTGCGGCGCCCGCGATCCGACGGCTGGCGGCCGGCTTGGCTCTGGCGCTCGGGCTTTTCTGCTTCGTTCCCGCCGTGCTGGCGCAAGGCTTCCAGTCGCAGGCACCGTTCGCGGTGCTGCTCGATTCGGAAAGCGGGACGGTGCTCTACGAGAAGGCGGCCGACACGCTGATGGCGCCGGCGAGCATGGCCAAGCTCGCGACCGTGCTCGTCGCCTTTCAGGATCTCGCCTCCGGGCGGCTGACGCTCGACAGCGAGATCAGCATCTCCGAGAACGCCTGGCGCAAGGGCGGCGCCCCTTCCGGCGGCTCGACGATGTTCGCCGTCCTCAACAGCCGGATCAAGCTGTCCGACCTCTTGCAGGGTATCATCGTCCAGTCGGGCAACGATGCGGCGATCGCGCTGGCGGAGGCGATCGCCGGCGACGAGGCGACCTTCGGCCGGGTGATGACGGAGCGGGTGAGGGCGCTCGGCCTGCCGAAATCCAGCTTCCGCAACGCGACCGGCATGGCCGATCCGCAGCAGCGGGTGACGGCCCGCGAGCTCGCCCTGCTCGCCGACCACATCATCAAGACCTACCCCGAACTCTACAGGATCTTCGGGCAGCGCGAATTCACCTGGAACAAGATCCGCCAGCAGAACCGCAACCCGCTCTTGATGATGGATATCGGCGCCGATGGGCTGAAGACCGGCAATATCGACGAATCCGGCTTCGGCCTGGTCGGCTCCGCCGTGCAGAACGGCCAGCGGCTGATCGTGGTGGTCAACGGGCTCAAGACCGCGCGCGAGCGGGCGAACGAGGCGCGCAAGCTCATCGAATGGGGGTTTCGCGCCTTCGAGCGGCGCGAACTCTTCGCCGCCGGCGAGACCGTGGGCGAGGCCAGCGTCTATGGCGGCGAGAAGGGCCGGGTCGCTTTGCGCAGCAAAGGTGCGGTCAGCCTGCTGATGCCGCGCGGCGGCAGCGAGCGGCTGGCGGCCCGGATCGTCTATCGCGGGCCGCTTTCGGTGCCGGTCGAGGAAGGGGCGGAGGTGGCGCGCCTCGTGGTGACGCGCGGCGAGGTCAAGACGCTGGATATCCCGCTCTACGCGGCCGAGAGCGTGCAGGCCGGCAGCCTGCAGAGCCGGGCGCTGGATGCGCTCATCGAGGCGGCGACCGGCTGGGTCCGCAAGGCGCTGAGCCGGAGCTGAGCGGCGCGATCATGGGCAAGGGCCGTTTTATCACGCTCGAAGGCGGGGAGGGGGCCGGCAAGTCGACGCTGGCGCGCGCGCTCAGCGAGCGGCTCAGCGCAGCCGGCATCACGGCCAGGACGACGCGCGAGCCCGGTGGCTCGCCCAAGGCCGAGGCGATCCGCGGGACAATCCTGGCGGGGCAGGTGCGCGATTTCGGGCCCTTCGCGGAAGCGCTGATGTTCTCGGCCGCCCGGATCGACCATATCGATAGCCTGATCCGCCCGGCGCTGGAGCGCGGCGAATGGGTGATCTGCGATCGCTTCATCGATTCGACGCGGGTCTATCAGGGCGTGCTGGGCAAGCTCGATCGCGCGCTCCTGGCCGCGCTCGAGGCCGTGACGGTTTCGGGGTTGATGCCGGAGCTGACGCTGATCCTCGATCTCGATCCTCAGATCGGCCTTGCCCGCGCCGCCGGCCGGCGCCGGCCGGGGGAGGCGGCCGACCGCTTCGAGGGCGAGACGCTGGCCTTCCACCGCAATCTGCGCCAAGCCTATCTCGCTATCGCCCAGGCGGAACCGCAGCGCTGCGTCGTGCTCGACGCGACGCAGCCGCCCGAGGCGCTCGCCGAGGCCGCATGGCGCGTCCTGCGCGAGCGCCTTCCCGTCGATCCGGAACCGTGATGCGAGAGACCAGCGACGAACCCGACCGGCTGCCGAGCGCGCCGCATCCGCGCGAGACGCTCGCCCTCGTCGGCCATGCCGCGCGTGAGCGCATCTTCCTCGAGGCGCTGACGTCCGGCCGCATGCACCATGCCTGGCTGCTCGGCGGGCCGGAGGGCATCGGCAAGGCGAGCTTCGCCTATCGTGCGGCGCGCTTCCTGCTCGCCGGTGGCGATCCGCAGGCGCGCGCGGCAAGGAGCGCCGACCTCGCCATGCCGGAAGCCGACCCGGCGGTGCGGCGGGTGATGGCGCAATCGCATCCGGACCTGCATGTGCTGCGCCGGATTCCGAAGCAGGACGGCAAGGGCTATACCAGCAACATCCCCGTCGACGCCGTCAGGCGGGTGATCGACCGCTTCGGCGCGAGCGCGGCGGAGGGCGGCTGGCGCGTCTGCATCGTCGACTCGGCCGAGGACATGGATCGTCCGGCCGCCAATGCGCTTTTGAAGCTCCTGGAGGAGCCGCCGCCGCGGGCGCTGTTCCTGATCGTCGCCCATGCGCCGGGGCGGATGCTGCCGACGATCCGCTCGCGCTGCCGGCTCATGACCTTCGAGCCGCTGGCCGAGGCCGATGTCGCGCAGGCTGGCCGGCTGGCGCTGGAGCGCATGGGGATGCCCTTCGACGGTTCGGCGCTGGCGCAGGCCGCAAGGCTGTCCGAAGGCTCGGTGCGGCGGGCCTTGACCTATGTCGATCCGCAGACGCTGGCGCTGGTCGAGGCGGTGAGGGCGCGGCTCGACGCGCTGCCGCAGATCGACCTTTCCGCCCTCATTGCGCTCGCCGAGGATGTCGCCGGCAAGGCGGGCGAACGCGACTTTACGGTGATGATCGAGACGGTGCAGGGCTGGATTTCCGACCACCTCCACGCCCATGCCGCGGGCGGGCCGGGGCGCCTTGCACCGCTGGCGGAGGTATGGGAAAAGCTCAGGGCTGCGGCGCGCGAGGCCGAGACCTATAATCTCGACCGCCGGCCGCTGGTGATGACCCTGTTTCATGATCTGTCGTCTGCGGTTTCCCGCTCGCGCGCAGCGTGAAGCGAAGCTTGCGGACGGACGATGGCCACGGCCCCGAAATTCTATCTGACGACCGCGATCCATTACACCAATGGCCCGCCGCATATCGGCCACGCCTATGAGATGGTGGCGTCGGACGCGATCGCGCGCTTCAAGCGCCTCGACGGCTACGACGTCCTCGCCATGACCGGCACCGACGAGCACGGCCAGAAGGTGGCGCGCACGGCAGCGCAGAACGGCCTCTCGCCTAAGGCGTTCGTCGACAAGATCGCGGCGCGCTTCCAGGAAATGGAGCAGCGCCTCGGCTGCTCCTTCGACCGCTTCATCCGCACCACCGATGCCGACCATCTGCCCTCGACCCAGGAGCTCTGGCGGCGGATGGAGGCCAATGGCGACATCTACCTCGCCAAATATTCCGGCTGGTACTCGGTGCGCGACGAAGCCTTCTACGGCGAGGAGGAGACCACCCTCCAGCCCGACGGCACGCGGCTCGGCGGGCAGGGGACGCCGGTCGAATGGGTCGAGGAGGAGAGCTATTTCTTCAAGCTCAAATCCTATCAGGACCGGCTGCTGAAGCTCTATGAGGAGGTGCCGGACTTCATCTCGCCGGAAACGCGCCGGAACGAGGTCGTCTCCTTCGTCAAGAGCGGGCTCGAGGACCTCTCGATCAGCCGCACGACCTTCGACTGGGGCCTGCCCGTGCCGGGCGACCCGAAGCACGTCATGTATGTCTGGGTCGATGCGCTGAACAATTACGTCACCGGGACGGGCTTCCCCGATCCGGCCAGCCCGCGCGCGCATTACTGGCCGGCGGACGTCCACATCATCGGCAAGGACATCGTGCGCTTCCACGCGGTCTATTGGCCGGCCTTTCTGATGTCGGCCGGGCTGCCGCTGCCGAAGCGCGTCTTCGGCCACGGCTTCCTGCTGAACAAGGGCGCCAAGATGTCGAAGTCGGTCGGCAACGTCGTCGATCCGTTCGATCTCGCCGATCTCTATGGCGTCGACCAGCTGCGCTATTTCTTCCTGCGCGAGGTCTCCTTCGGCCAGGACGGCAACTACAGCCACGAGGCCATCGTCGGGCGCATCAATGCCGACCTCGCCAACGACCTCGGCAATCTGGCGCAGCGCTCGCTCACGATGATCGCCAAGAACTGCGAGGGCAGGGTGCCGCCTTGCGGAACGCTGACCGAGGCCGACGAAGCCATGCTCGCCATGGCCGACGCGGCGCTCGCCAAGGCGCGCGCGGCGATGAAGGATTTCGCCCTTCATACCGTTCTGGCCGATCTCTGGGCCGTGGTGGCGGAGGCGAACCGCTATTTCGCCGGCAACGAGCCCTGGCGCCTGAGCAAGACCGACCCGGCCCGCCGCGACACCGTGCTCTACGTCACGATCGAGGTGCTGCGCGAGATCGCGATCCTGGTCCAGCCGGTGATGCCGCAGGCCGCCGGCAAGCTACTCGATCTCCTCGGCGTCGCGCCCGAGGCGCGCGGCTTCGCCTCGCTCGGCCCGGCGCATCGGCTCGTCAGCGGCACGGTCCTGCCGGCGCCGAGCGCGATCTTCCCGCGCTATGTCGAGCCCGAGGACGGCCAGGCGGCGTGATGCTGATCGATACGCATTGCCATCTCGACTACCCGGACTTCGCCGAGGAACTGCCGGCCTATGTCGCGCGGGCGGAGGAGGCCGGGGTCGGCCGGATGGTGACGATCTCGACCCGCGTCGCCCGCTTCGCCGACTACGCGGCGATCGCGGAGCGCTTTGCCTCGGTCTGGTTCTCGGTCGGCACGCATCCGCATCAGGCGCATGAGGAGCTCGACGTCACGCCCGAGCGGCTCGCCGAGCTCGCGCGCCATCCGCGCTGCGTCGCCATCGGCGAAGCCGGGCTCGACTACCATTACGATTCCAGCCCGCGCGAAGCGCAGGCGCAGGGACTCAGGAGCCATATCGCCGCGGCGCGGATGACGCGGCTGCCGCTCGTCATCCATGCCCGCGAGGCCGATGACGACATGATCGCGATCCTGCGCGAGGAGACGGGGAAGGGCGCCTTCCCGGCCATCCTGCACTGCTTCACCGCCGGCGAAGCGCTCGCCTTGGCCGGCGTCGAGTTCGGCTTCTACGTCTCCTTCTCCGGCATCCTGACCTTCAGGACCTCGGAGGATTTGCGCCGGATCGCCCGGATGGTGCCGCGCGAGCGCCTTCTGGTCGAGACGGATGCGCCTTATCTCGCGCCGGTTCCGTTCAGAGGCAAGCGCAACCAGCCGGCCTATGTCGTTGAAACGGCTAAGGTTCTGGCCGATGCGATCGGCGTCTCTTTCGATGAGGCCGCGCGGATCACCACCGAGAACGCCAAGCGCTGCTACTGGAAGATGGACCACGCCGCGCCGGTCGCGCAGGTGGCTTGAGCCGACCGATGACGCTGACCGTCACCATCCTCGGCTGCGGATCGTCCGGCGGCGTGCCGCGGCCGGGCTCCGGCTGGGGCGCCTGCGATCCGCACGAGCCGAAGAACCGGCGCCGGCGCTGCTCGATCCTGGTCGAGCGCTCCGGCCCGGACGGCACGACGCGGGTTCTGGTCGATACCTCGCCGGATCTGCGTGAGCAGCTTCTGGCGGCCGCGGTGCCGGCGCTCGACGGCGTGCTGATGACGCATAGCCACGCCGACCATACCCATGGCATCGACGATCTGCGGGCGCTCGTGCTGCACATGCGCCAGCGCATCCGCATCTATGCCGATACCCCGACCGAGGCTTCGCTGCGCGCGCGCTTCGGCTATCTCTTCGAGACGCCGCCCGGCAGCTATTATCCGCCGATCCTCGATCTCGACCAGATCACGGCCGGCCGGCAGCAGACCATCGACGGCGCCGGCGGGCCGGTCACGGCGCTGCCGTTCCGGGTCGAGCACGGGCCGAACTACGAGGCGCTGGGCTTCCGCTTCGGCGACCTGGCCTATCTGCCGGATGTCAGCCTGATCCCGCCGGCCGCGATGGAGGCGATGGCCGATCTCGATGTCCTGATCCTCGACTGCCTGCGCGAGACGCCGCATCCGAGCCATTTCCATCTGGCGCAATCGCTGGAGGCGATCGCCAAGCTGAGGCCGCGGCGCGCGATCCTGACCAATCTCCATGTCGATCTGGATTATGCCAGCCTGACCAGTCGCTTGGCGGGAATTGCGGATATCGCGTTCGACGGCATGACGGTGTCGGTTCCGGGCTGAAGCGCAGAGATCCCGGCGGACGTTCCCATCAGAATAAGTTCCATAATATAGCTTATGCGAATCATATCCTCGCGGCTTTCGACCCTGCTCCACCGTCGCTGCGCTCGCAATGACGACGAGGTGGACGCGAAGGCCGCTCAAGCGGCCTTCTTCCGCTCCGCGATGCGGGCGAGATCGGTCAGAAGCCGGCGTGTCGCCTTGAGCCGCTCGTCGACCGTGGCGAAATCGTCGATGAAGACGACGCGCATGTCGGGGCGCACCTTGGCCAGCGTGCCCTGCCTGGCGACGTAAGAGACGAGCCCCTCCGGATTGGCGAATTCGTTGCCGCGGAAAGCGACGATGATGCCCTTCGGCCCGGCCTCGACCTTCTCGACATTGGCGCGCTTGCACAGGGCCTTGATCGCGACGATCTCCAGGAGCTGGTCGACCTCCTCGGGCAGCGGGCCGAAACGATCGACGAGTTCGGCGCCGAAGGATTGCAGCTCGGCGTTGTCGTCCATGGTCGAGAGGCGCTTGTAGAGCGTCAGCCTCAACGTCAGGTCGGCGACGTAATGCTCCGGGATCATCACCGGCGCGCCGACCTGGATCGACGGCGACCATTGCGTCTCGGTCTCGAACTCGATGCCGGCCTTCAGCGCCGCCACCGCCTCCTCCAGCATCTGCTGGTAGAGCTCGTAGCCGACCTCCTTGATATGGCCGGACTGCTCGTCGCCAAGCAGGTTGCCGGCGCCTCTGATATCGAGATCGTGGCTGGCGAGCTGGAAGCCGGCGCCGAGCGTGTCGAGCGATTGCAGCACCTTCAGCCGCTTGTCGGCCTGCTCGGTCAGCTTGCGGTTGGCCGGCACGGTGAAGAGCGCATAGGCGCGCGTCTTCGAGCGGCCGACACGGCCCCGGAGCTGATAGAGCTGGGCCAGGCCGAACATGTCGGCGCGGTGGACGATCAGCGTGTTCGCGGTCGGGATGTCGAGGCCGGATTCGACGATCGTGGTCGAAAGCAGAATGTCGTACTGGCCGTCATAGAAGGCGCTCATCACGTCTTCCAGGGAGCCCGCCGCCATCTGGCCGTGGGCGACGCCGACCTTGCATTCCGGCACCTGCTTGTCGAGGAAGTCCTTCACATCCGCGATGTCCTCGATGCGCGGCACGACGTAGAACGACCGCCCTCCCCGGTATCGCTCGCGCAGCAGCGCCTCGCGCACGATCAGCGGGTCGAAGGGCGTGACGAAGGTGCGCACCGCGAGGCGATCGACCGGCGGCGTCGCGATGATCGAGAGCTCGCGCACGCCGGTCATGGCGAGCTGGAGCGTGCGCGGGATCGGCGTCGCCGACAGCGTCAACATGTGCACCTCGGCGCGCAGCTCCTTCAGCTTCTCCTTGTGGGCGACGCCGAAATGCTGCTCCTCGTCGACGATGACGAGGCCCAGGTCCTTGAAGTCGACGCCCTTGCCGAGCAGGGCATGGGTGCCGACGACGATGTCCATCGTGCCGTCGCGGGCGCCCTGCTTCACCGCCTTGAGATCGGCGCTGCCTACGAAGCGCGACGCCTGCCCCACCTTGACCGGCAGGCCGGCGAAGCGCTCGGCGAAATTGCGGTAGTGCTGGCGGGCGAGCAGCGTCGTCGGCACCACGACCGCGACCTGCTTGCCGTTGAGCGCGGCGGTGAACGCGGCGCGCAGCGCGACCTCCGTCTTGCCGAAGCCGACATCGCCGCAGACGAGCCGGTCCATCGGGCGCCCGGCGGCGAGATCGTCGAGCACGGCATCGATGGTGTTCTGCTGATCCTCGGTCTCCTCATAGGGGAAGCGGGCACAGAACTCGTCATAGACGCCTTCCGGCGGGACGAGGCGCGGCGCATCCCTGAGCGCGCGCGCGGCCGCGATCTGGATGAGCTTGCCGGCCATCTCGCGGATGCGCTGCTTGAGCCGCGCTTTACGCGCCTGCCAGCCGCCCCCGCCGAGTCGGTCGAGCTGGACTTCGGTGTCCTCCGAGCCGTAGCGCGACAGAAGCTCGATGTTCTCCACCGGCAGGAACAGCTTGGAATCGCCGGCATAATGGATTTCGAGGCAGTCATGCGGCGCGCCTGCCGCCGTGATCGATTGCAGGCCGACGAAGCGGCCGATGCCGTGGTCGACATGAACGACGATGTCGCCGGGCGCGAGCGACGACAATTCCGCGATGAAATCCTGCGGCCGGCGCGTCTTGCGGCGCGGGCGGACGAGCCGGTCGCCGAGGATGTCCTGCTCGCCGATGACGGCGAGGCGTCCGGCCTCGAAGCCGGTCTCGAAGCCCCAGACCGCGAGCGCGACCGTGCCGGGCTTGAGGTCGAAAGCGGCGCGCAGCGAGCCGGTCATCTGCACGCTCTTGAGGCCGTGATCGGCCAGCACATGCGCGAGGCGCTCGCGCGAGCCCTCCGACCAGGCGGCGAGGATGACGCGCTTGCCCTCGCCTTCCAGAGCCTTCACATGGGCGACGGCCGCATCGAAGACGCCGCCGGCATCGGCCGTGCGCTCGGCCGCGAAGCTGCGGCCCTGCTTGCCGCCGAGATCGAGGATCAGCTTGCCCTCGCTGTCGGGAAGCTGGAACGGGGTCAGGCTCGCGACACCCGCATTGTCGACGATGCCGCGCCAGTCGGCGGGCGAGAGATAGAGCGCGTCCGGCGGCAGCGGCTTGTAAGGGACGCCCCCTGCCCCGCCCGGCTGGTCGAGCGCCGCCTTGCGGGCGTCGTAATAGTCCTTGATCAGGCTGATGCGCTCAGCCGTGGCGTCCTCCGCGTGATGGTCCAGTACCAGCGGCACGTCCGGCAGATAGGTGAAGAGCGTGTCGAGCCTGTCCGCCAGCAGCGGCAGCCAGTGTTCGAGCCCGGCCGGGCGGCGGCCCTCGCTGACGGCTTCGTAGAGCGTGTCGTCGCGGCCGGGCGTGCCGAAGGTCGCGATATAGGACTGGCGGAAGCGGCGGATGCTCTCGCTCGTCATCTGCGCCTCGGACATCGGCACGAGGTCGAGCCCGCGCAACTGCCCGGTGGTGCGCTGCGTCTCCGGATCGAAGGTACGGATCGATTCCAGCGTGTCGCCGAAGAAGTCGAGCCGGATCGGCGCCGGCATGCCCGGCGGGTAGAGGTCGACGATGCCGCCGCGCACAGCGAATTCGCCGGTCTCGCGCACGGTCGACGAGCGCAGATAGCCGTTGATGTCGAGCCAGCGCGCCAGCTCCTCGGTGTCGACCATGTTGCCGGGCGCGGCCGAGAAGCTCTCCGAGGCCACCTTGCCGAAAGCCGGCACGCGCTGGAGCGCGGCGTTGACGGTGGTGAGCAAGAGGCGCGGCCGCTCGCCTGATTTCGTCCTGGCGAGGCGCGACAGCGTCGTCATCCGGTGCGCCACAATGGCAGGCGCGGGAGAGACACGGTCATAAGGCTGGCAGTCCCAGGCCGGGAAGCTCATCACCTCGAGATCGGGCGCGACGAATTGCAGCGCATTCTCCAGCACCTGCAGGCGCTGGCCGTCGCGGGCGATGAAGACGAGCAGCGCCGGACCTTCCGCCTTCTTGGCGCGGGCGCGGGTGAGATCCGCGAGGATGACGGCGTCGAAGCCGTCCGGCACGCCGGCGAGCGTCGGCTTGTCGCCGCGCTTCAGCGCATCGAGCAGGCGGTCGAGCTGGGGCTTGGCGATCTGGGAGGGGGGTGGGATGCTCATCGGGGCGTTTCAGTTCTGACTATCTCTCGTCATTCCGGGGCGCGCCGCAGGCGCGAACCCGGAACCCACGACTGGGTGAAACATGTTATGTCCGGCTGGCGGCCGCTCACCCGGTCGTGGGTTCCGGGTTCTTCGTTGTGCGAAGCCCCGGAATGACGATGAAGGGACCAGGCGAACCGCTACACATGGATCGGCTTGTCGTGCCGGTGGAAAGCCTTCAGCCGCCGGAACAGTTCCGAATCGTAATTCTCCGGCACCGTGATCTCGCCGGTGATCCAGCCGAGCAGGTCGCGGTCGGGCACCTCGATCAGCCGCTCGAACTCGTCGAGCTCGGCTTCGCTGAAGCCGCCGATGGCGTCGTCGGCGAAGCGGCCCATGATCAGGTCCATCTCGCGCATGCCGCGATGCCAGGCGCGGAACAGAACCTTGCGGCGGCGCGGATCGAGATCGGCGCTGGAGCGGGTCGAGCCGGACATGGGAACCTCGAAAAGCTGGGGCAAGAAAAACCGGGGAAACCCGCAATGGCGACGGGGCCGGCCCCGTCGCGAAGCCTGCCTTGCCGGGTTATATAGCGATGCAGCCCGGCGAAGTCAGCGGTGAAGCCACCGTGATCTTCGTAGCTCCGACAAACCGCCGAGACGTCTTGCGCCCCTCGATCCTCGATCCGCTGTTCGCTTCCGCCACGACGCTTCCCGGCGTCGGGCCGAAGCTCGGCAAGGTTCTGGACCGCTTCCTCGGCAGCGAGACGCAAGGGGCGCGCGTCATCGACCTGATGTTCCATCTGCCGAGCGGCGCCGTCGACCGCCGGCCGAGCCCCTCGATCGCCGAGGCGCCGGTCGGCGATGTCGCGACCTTCGCGGCGCGCGTCGCGGAGCACCGCCCAGCCCCTGCCGGCAAGAGGGCGCCCTACCGCGTCATCGTCGAGGACGAGACCGGGGACGTCACCCTCGTCTTCTTCCACGCCGATTCCCGCCATCTGGCGCAGAGCCTGCCGGTCGGCGCGTTCCGGATCATCTCCGGCAAGCTCGAGCTCTGGGAAGGCATGCGCCAGATGGTGCACCCCGAGCGCATCCTCGATCCCGCGCAGGCCGATACCCTGCCCGCCTTCGAGCCGGTCTATCCGCTGACCGAGGGCATCGGCGCGCGCGTGATGATGCGGACCGCGCAGGCGGCGGCCGAGCGCTGCCCCGAGATGCCGGAATGGCAGGACCTCGCCTTCCTCGTCAAAAGCGATTTCCCCGCTTTCCGCGCGGCGATCGCGGCCCTGCACCACCCCGCCGACCGCAAGGCGGCCGAGGGAGACACCGTCGCGCGCCGGCGCGTCGGCTATGACGAGCTGCTGGCGAGCCAGATCGCGCTCGCGCTGGTACGCCGCCAGCAGAAGAAGCTCGCCGGGCGCGCCACCAGCGGCGACGGGGGCCTGCGCTTCCGCATCCAGTCCGCCCTGCCCTTCGAGCTGACCGAGGGCCAGCGCAAGGCGATCGCCGACATCCATGGCGACATGGCAAGGCCCGAGCGGATGCTCAGGCTGCTGCAAGGCGATGTCGGCTCGGGCAAGACCGTGGTGGCGCTGATGGCGATGGCGGCTGCCGCTGAGGCCGGACGGCAATCGGTGCTGATGGCGCCGACCGAGATCCTCGCCCGCCAGCATGCCGAACGGCTGGCGCCATTGGCGGAAAAGGCGGGGCTGAAGCTCGCGCTTCTGACCGGGCGCGAGAAGGGCGCCGGCCGCCGGCAGGTGCTCGAAGGGCTGGCCGAGGGATCGATCGACATCGCCGTCGGCACCCATGCGCTGTTCCAGGAAGGCGTCGCCTTCCACGATCTGGCGCTCGCCGTCGTCGACGAGCAGCACCGTTTCGGCGTGCATCAGCGCCTGCTGCTCGGCGCCAAGGGCGAGGCCGTCGACATCCTGGTGATGACCGCGACGCCGATCCCGCGCACGCTCTCGCTGACCTGGTTCGGCGACATGGACATCTCGATCCTCTCCGAGAAGCCGGCTGGGCGGAAGCCGATCGTCACCCGCGCCATCTCCTCCGAGCGTTACGACGAGGTCGTCGGCGCCATCGGCCGGGCGGTCGAGAGCGGCCAGCAGGTCTATTGGGTCTGCCCGCTGGTGCAGGAATCCGACACGCTCGACCTGGCGGCGGCGCAGGAGCGTTTCGAGGCGCTGAGCGCGGTCTTCGGCGCCAGGGTCGGGCTGCTGCACGGCCAGATGCCCGGCCGCGAGAAGGACGCCGCCATGGCCGCCTTCGTCGCGGGGCAGACGCGCATCCTGGTCTCGACCACGGTGATCGAGGTCGGCGTCGACGTGCCCAATGCCAGCGTCATGGTGATCGAGCATGCCGAGCGTTTCGGGCTTGCCCAGCTTCATCAGCTGCGCGGGCGGATCGGGCGGGGTTCCGCCGCCTCGACCTGTCTCCTGCTCTACAAAGGGCCGCTCGGCCCGATCGCCAAGGCGCGGCTGACGATCATGCGCGAAACCGAGGACGGTTTTCGCATCGCCGAGGAGGATCTGCGCCTGCGCGGCGAAGGCGAGGTGCTCGGCACCCGGCAGTCGGGCTCGCCGGACTGGCGCATCGCCCGGCCGGAGACAGACGGCGACCTCCTGGCGGCGGCGCGCGACGATGCCCGCCTGCTGATCGAGCGCGACCCGCATCTGGAGACGCCGCGCGGCGAGGCGATCCGGGTGCTGCTCTACCTGTTCGAGCGGGACGTGGCGATCCGGTTGCTCAGGGCGGGGTGACGGGCGGCTTCAACTCCGGCTTCGGCTTTCCGCCCTGCTCGCCCGGCTGGATCAGCCCGGCCGACATGATCAGCTTGGCGCCGTCCTCGACAGAGATCGCAAGCTCGACGATCTCGCGTCGCGGCAGATAGAAGAAGAAGCCCGTGGTCGGGTTCGGCGTGCAGGGCAGGAAGACGCCGACCTGCTCGTCGCCATCCGGCAGGCGCCCGGCGATGTCGGGCGCCGCTCCTTGCGCGATGAAGACGATCGACCACATGCCCGGCTGCGGGAACTGCACCATGCCGACCTTGCGGAACGAGGTGCCCGATTGCGAGAAGATCGTCTCGAAGACCTGCTTCACGCCCTTGTAGAGGCTGCGCACCACCGGCATGCGATCGAGGATCGCCTCGCCCGCGCCGATCAGCGAGCGGCCGACGAGATTGGCCGTGAGGAAGCCGAGGAGCGTCAGTCCTACGAGCGCGATGACGAGGCCGAAGCCGGGCACCGGATAAGGCAGATAGGCATCGGGCAGGTAGGAGCTCGGGATCAGCGGCTTCACCAGCCCGTCGATGAAGTTGATGAACCACCACGTCACCGAGGCGGTGATGGCGAGGGGGGCGGCGATGACGAGCCCGGTCAGGAAATAGCGGCGCAGCCGCGCGCCCCAGGTCGGGCGCAGGATGTCGGTCGCGAGAATCAGGCGGGGATCGTGCGGGCCGGCGGTCAATCGTTTCTCCCAAAGCAGCGGCGCGACCTCGCGCCCGCTTGCGGCCGCCTCCGCGGGCCGCGATATGACACGATAAGCGAGGCGGCTGTATCCGCCACCCCGCAATTCGGGCAAGCAGGGACGAGGCCGTGAGCGAGGACGACCAGCCGCGACACCCCTGGCGGCCGCTGCTGTTCGCCGCGGGCTGGGTCTTCACCGCGCTCGGCATCGCCGGGGTGATCCTGCCGCTGATGCCGGGCACGATCTTCCTGATCGCCGCCGCCTGGTGCTTCTCGCGCTCCTCGCCGCGCTTCGAGGCCTGGCTCCTCGGCCATCCGCAACTCGGGCCGCATGTGCTGCGCTGGCGCAAGACCGGCGCCATCGCGCGGCGCGCCAAATACGTCGCCTGCGGCTCGATGGTGCTGAGCTTCGTCCTGCTGACGCGCACGGGCGCGCCGCCGGTGGCGCTCGTCGTCACCGCGGCCTGCCTGATCGGCTCAGGCTTCTACGTGGCGAGCCGGCCGGAAGCCTGACACGCCCCGTTCGCCTCACTCCACCGTGACGGATTTCGCCAGGTTGCGCGGCTGGTCGACGTCCTTGCCCATGAAGACGGCCGTCTGGTAGGCGATCATCTGGATCGGCAGCGCATAGACGATCGGGGCGAAGAGCGGGTCCATGTCCGGCATCACGATCGTCGCCTCCGGCACGATGCCGGCGGCGGCGGCACCCTTCGCATCGGTGATCAGGATGATGCGGCCGCCGCGCGCCGCGACCTCCTGCATGTTGGAGGCGGTCTTCTCGAACAGCGCGTCATGGGGCGCGACGACGATGACGGGCATGTCCTCGTCGATCAGCGCGATCGGGCCGTGCTTCAGTTCACCCGCCGGATAACCTTCTGCGTGGATGTAGCTGATTTCCTTTAGCTTCAAGGCGCCTTCCAGCGCGAGCGGGAAGCTCGTGCCGCGCCCGAGATAGAGCACGTCCTTGG
Source organism: Bosea sp. (in: a-proteobacteria) (assembly GCF_023953965.1). NCBI lineage: Bacteria > Pseudomonadati > Pseudomonadota > Alphaproteobacteria > Hyphomicrobiales > Alloboseaceae > Allobosea > Allobosea sp. The sequence goes on along the minus strand of NZ_JAMLIX010000002.1, from coordinate 1,096,128 downwards.
CCCGTGAGAGCCTGTGCGCGAGCTGCTCGATCTGCGGCTCGAGCGTAAGCGCCCTGGCGATCAGGCCGGGCAGCGCGATCAGGCTGGCGACATGGGCCGCCTCCTCCTGCGGCGTCAGCGTGCCGCGCCCGCGGCCGGCGGCGAGCGCCAGGCACGCCAGCGCGGTCAGCTGGCAGGTGAAGGCCTTGGTCGAGGCGACGCCGATCTCGGGGCCGGCGAGCGTCGGCGCGACGGCGTCGCTCTCGCGGGCGATGGTGGAGGTCGGCACGTTCACGACCGAGAGGACGGTCTGCTTCTCCCGCTTCGCATAGCGCAGGCTCGCCAGCGTGTCTGCGGTCTCGCCCGATTGCGAGACGAAGAGCGCGAGCCCGTCGTCCGGCAACGGCGCCTCGCGGTAGCGGAACTCCGAGGCGACATCGATCTCGACCGGCAGGCGGGCGAGCTTCTCGAACCAGTATTTCGCCGTCAGCCCGGCATAATAGGCGGTGCCGCAGGCGGAGACGGAGAGCCGCGACAGCGTCTTCCAGTCGATCTCGCTCCCGAAGGGCAGGCGCACCGTGCCCTCGGCCATGTCGAGATACTGCGTCAGCGTATGGCCGACGACCTCCGGCTGCTCGTAGATCTCCTTGGCCATGAAGTGGCGGTGATTGCCCTTCTCGACCAGGAAGGCGCCGGCGGCGACGCGCTGGGCGCGGCGCTCCACCGGCGCGTTGCTCCTGTCGTAGAAGGTCGCGCCCTTGCGGTGGAGCACGACCCAGTCGCCCTCCTCCAGATAGGCGATGAGATTGGTGAAGGGGGCGAGCGCCAGCGCGTCCGAGCCGAGGTACATCTCGCCCTCTCCGATGCCGACCGCCAGCGGCGAGCCCTTGCGGGCGCCGATCAGCAAATCTTCCTCGCCCTGGAACAGGAAGGCGAGCGCGAAGGCGCCGTTGAGGCGCGGCAGGCTTAAGGCCACCGCCTCGACCGGCGACTTGCCGCGATCGAGCTCGCGGGTGACGAGATGGGCGACGATCTCGGTATCGGTCTGGGTTTCGAAGATGTAGCCATCGCCTTCGAGTTCGGCGCGCAGCTCGCGGAAATTCTCGATGATGCCGTTATGGACGACCGCGAGCTTCGGCGTCGCGTGCGGATGGGCGTTGGTCTCGTTGGGCTTGCCATGGGTCGCCCAGCGGGTGTGGCCGATGCCGATCATGCCGGCGAGCGGCTCGTTCGACAGGCGGATCTCGAGGTTCCTGAGCTTGCCCTCGGCGCGGCGACGGGCGAGCTTGCCGCCCTCGAGCGTCGCGACGCCGGCGGAATCGTAGCCGCGATATTCCAGCCGCCGCAGCGCCTCGACGACCTGCGTCGCGACTGCTTCCTTGCCCAGAATCCCGACGATGCCGCACATGAGAAAACCCTTCAAAGCCGTTGCTGCCGGCCAAGCGCATAGCCGCGAAAGCTGCGCAGGCCCAATCAATCTACGTGACGAACTGTGAACGGCGGCTTGCCCCGACCGTCGCGATTGCGCGCTATTCGGCCGCCTTCTTGGCGGCCTTGCGGGCTGCTGCTGCTTCGCGGAAGCTCTTCGCCCAGCCCTGCCGCTCGATCTGCCGGGCACGGCCGACGGCGAGCGCATCGGGCGCGACGTCGCGGGTGACGACCGAGCCGGATCCGACATAGGCGCCCGCCCCTATCGTCACCGGCGCGACCAGCGCGGAATTCGAGCCGATGAAGGCGCCCTCGCCGATCGTCGTCCTCGACTTGGCGAAGCCGTCATAATTGCAGGTGATCGTGCCGGCGCCGATATTGGCGCCCGCCCCGATCGCGGCGTCGCCGATATAGGTCAGGTGGTTGACCTTGGCGCCGGGGCCGATATCGGCCGCCTTCACCTCGACGAAATTGCCGACCTTGGCCTTCTCGGCGAGCCGCGCCCCCGGCCGCAGGCGGCCATAGGGGCCGACGCTGGCGCCAGCGCCGACGGTCGCCCCCTCCAGATGCGAGAAGGCGTGGATCACCGCGCCGTCGTCGACGCGCACGCCCGGCCCGAAGACCACGTTCGGCTCGATCACGACATCGCCGCCGATCTCGGTGTCATAGCTGAAGAACACCGTCTCCGGCGCGATCAGCGTCGCGCCGCCGAGCATCACGGCCAGGCGCTTGCGCCGCTGGAATTCCGCTTCCGCCGCAGCCAGTTGCGCGCGGTCGTTGACACCCTGCACCTCGCTTTCGGGCGCCCGCAGCACGACCGCCTCGAGGCCGCGCGCCCGGGCGACCGCGACCGCGTCGGTGAGGTAGAACTCGCGCTGGGCGTTGTCGTCGCCGATCGCCTCCAGGATCGACAGCGCATGCCGGCCGGACAGCGCCATCAGCCCGGCATTGCAGAGCGTGATGGCGCGCTGGCCGGGCGTTGCGTCCTTGTGCTCGACGATCGCCTCGAGGCGTCCGTCCTGCTCGACGAGCCGGCCATAGCCGGTCGGGTCCCTCGCCTCGAAGCCGAGCACGGCGACGGCCGCGCCGCCGGTCAATGCGGCGCGCAGCGCCGAGAAGGTTTCCGGGCGCACCAGCGGGGTATCGGCGAAGGCGACGATGACGTCGTCATGGCCCGCCGCGATCGCGGCCTTTGCCGCAAGCGCCGCGTGCGCCGTGCCCCGGCGCTCGTGCTGGACCGCGATTTCGGCATGCGGCACGAGGCGCCGCGCCTCCTCGCCGACCTCGGGGCGCTCCGAGGAGATCACGACGGCGACGGCGTCCGCCCCGGCCTGCGAGACCGATGCGAGCGCATGGCCGATGAGCGAGCGGCCGGCGACCTGATGGAGCACCTTCGGGCGCCGCGATTTCATGCGGGTGCCTTCCCCGGCGGCCAGGACGATCGCGAGACAGGGCCGGGCCGGCTGCATTTCCGTCATCTTTGTCGTTTCCCTTGCAGAGCCTGAACGGCGCGGCCGCATTCGCGCATGCCCGTATCACAGGCGCGTGGATAGCCGATCCGCCGGCCTTTTGCCAAAGCCTCGATCGCGGCGCCCGCATCGGTGCGATTTCGAAAGGGCACAATCATTCGAAATGCCGGCATCGTCGCGACGGATAAGGCTTTCCACGCGAACTGGAAATGCTCTAGAAGCGCGAAGGGCGAGGGCGTCGCCCGCGTAGTTTGGATGCCATGTCGAAACCCTTGAATCGCAGGCAGTTTCTGGAGGGGGCAGGCAGCGGCGCGTTGCTGCTCTCGCTGGCGGGCCCCGGCGCCGCACAGGCTCCGACCGGCGCGGCCTCCTTCAACATCCCCGCCCTCATGGACGGACAGCGTTTCGATCCCGCGGTCGTGGTCGACGTGGCGCGGCTTCTGGCTCAGCGCCCGATGATCGCGCTCAACGCCAACGACCTGCCGGAAGGCTATGCTTCCCTGCCCGCCGACCAATATGCCGCGATCCGGATGCAGCCGGGCGCCACGGTCTGGGCCGGCGAGAATCGCGGCTTCACCGTCGAGCCCCTGCATCGCGGCCATATCTTCTCCAATCCGGTCAGCCTGTTCACGATCGAGGAGGGCACGGTGCGTCGCATCGGCTTCGATCGCGGCAAGTTCGATTACGGGCGCGTCGCGCCGCCTCCGGCCAATCTCGACCTGCAATTCTCCGGCATGCGGATCACGGCCGGGCTCGAGCGGCCCTTCGAGGTCGCGGTCTTCCAGGGCGGGACCTTCTTCCGCGCCCTGGCGCGCGGCCAGAACTTCGGGGCGATGGCGCGCGCGCTGATCCTGCGACCCGGCGAGACGCGCGGCGAGGAACTGCCGTTCTTCCGGGCCTTCTGGATCGAGAGGCCGAGCCCGGCGGTCGGCTCGCTGGTGATTCACGGCCTGCTCGATTCCGAAAGCGTCGTCGGCGCCGTGCGGATGACGCTCAGGCCCGGCGACGTCACCTTCGTCGACGTCGAGATGACGCTGTTCGCGCGACAGGCGCTGGATCATGTCGGCTTCGGCTGCGCCAGCGCCACCTTCCTGTCGGGCCCGCAGAGCCGGCGCGTCTTCGACGACATCAGGCCGTCGATCGGCGAAGTCTCCGGCGTGCAGATGCGCTCGGGCGCGGGCGAATGGATCTACCGGCCGGTCAACAACCCGGCGACCTTGCAGGTCTCCTCCTTCGTCGACGAGAACCCCAAGGGCTTCGGGCTGGTGCAGCGCGAGCGCGACCCCGCCGCCTTCCAGGACGACGAGCAGCGCTTCGAGCTCCGGCCGAGCATCTGGATCGAGCCCCTCGGCGACTGGGGTGCCGGCTCGGTCCAGCTCATCGAGATCCCGAGCGATTCGGAGCCGAACAAGAACATCATCATGTACTGGCGGCCGAAGCAGCCGCTCGCGGCCGGCAGCGAGACGGCGCTGAGCTATCGCCAGGCCTGGTGCTGGCAGCCGCCGGAGCGCCCGGAGCTGGCGATCGCCGTCCGCTCGCGGCAGGGCAAGGGCTCGCAGGGACGCCGGCGGCGCTTCATCGTCGACTTCACCGGCGAGAGGCTCGCCGATCCCGCCCTCGTCGCCGCGACGCGGGCGACGATCACGGCCCAGCCCGGCGCCGTCCACGGCATAAGGCTGTGGTCCTATCCTGAGCGCAAGCTGATGCGCGTCGGCTTCGAGGTCGACCCCGGCAACGAGAATCTGTCGGAGCTGAGGCTCGTCCTGCGCGCGGGCGAGGAGCCCGTCTCCGAGACCTGGTTGAACCGATGGACCTGGTGAGCGTGGCCCGCCGCGACGCCCTGGAAGCGGAGCCGCGCGGCTACAGCGCCGCCCGCGAGCCGGCCACGCCCCCCGAGGCGCCGCTCGTCATGCCGGTGCAGTCCTTCCGCAGCTGGAAGGCGTCGGAGCGCCGCGCCCCCGCCGCGCCGCGGAACTGGACGACGCCCTGGCTGAAGCGCCTCTTCGTCTTCGGCGGCGGGCTCGCGCTCACCGGCTTCGGCGCCTGGGAGATGTATCATGTCGTGTCGGTCAGCCGCACGACCTTGCTGCAGTACGCCCTGCTCGTGCTGTTCACGATCAACTTCTCCTGGATCGCGCTCGCCTTCACCAGCGCGCTGCTCGGCTTCTTCGGCGTGCTCTTCGGCGCCGGCCGGGCGGAGAGGGCCGAGAGCCTGAAGCACCGCACCGTCGTGGTGATGCCGATCTACAACGAATCCTCGGCGCGCATCTTCGCGGCGGTGGCGGCGATCCGCGAATCGGTCGAGGCGACGGGCCTGGGCGCGCATTTCGACTATTTCGTCGTATCCGACACCACCAACCCGGATATCTGGGTGGCGGAGGAGCGCGCCTTCCTGGCGCTGCGCGAGCGGCTGGGGCCGGACGCCCGCGTCTACTATCGCCACCGGCCGAAGAACCACCACCGCAAGGCCGGCAACATCGCCGATTTCGTGACGCGCTGGGGCGGGCTCTACGAGCACATGGTCGTGCTCGACGCCGACAGCCTGATGACCGGCACCTGCATCGTGCGGCTCGCCGCCGCGATGGAGGCCGATCCCGATGCCGGCATCATCCAGTCGCTGCCGCTGATCATCAACCGCAACACCTTCTTCGCGCGGCTCCAGCAATTCGCCGCCCGCGTCTACGGGCCGGTGATCGCGACGGGGCTCGCCATGTGGTCCGGCCGCGACGGCAATTACTGGGGCCACAACGCCATCATCAGGACCAAGGCCTTCGCCGATCATTGCGGCCTGCCGGACCTGAAGGGCAAGCCGCCTTTCGGCGGGCATGTGCTGAGCCACGACTTCGTCGAGGCGGCGCTGATGCGCCGCGCCGGCTGGTCGGTCTACATGCTGCCCACCCTGACGGGCTCCTATGAGGAGAGCCCGCCTTCGCTGATCGACATCTCGGTGCGCGACCGGCGCTGGTGCCAGGGCAATCTCCAGCATGCGCGGATCATGGGAGCCAAGGGCTTCGTGACGGCGACGCGCCAGCACTTCGCCACCGGCATCATGGGCTACCTCGCCTCGCCGCTGTGGCTGATGCAGCTCGTGGTCGGCATCCTGATCGTGCTGCAGGTCAACTACGCGCGGCCGGAGTACTTCACCCAGGAATTCACGCTCTTCCCGGTCTGGCCGCGTTTCGACCCCGAGCGCGCCTTGCGGCTGTTCGCGCTGACCATGGCGATCCTGCTGGCGCCGAAGCTGTTCGGCCTCATCCTGACGCTGTTCAACGGCAAGCTCAGGCGGGCCGGCGGCGGCGCGATCCGCCTGATCGTCTCGGCACTGATCGAGGTCCTGTTCTCGGCCTTCTTCGCGCCGATCATGATGCTGATCCAGTCCGGCTCGGTCTTCCAGATCCTGCTCGGGCGCGACACCGGCTGGAACCCGCAGCGGCGCGACGACGGCTCCATCCCGTTGCAGGACATCGTGCGCCGGCACCGGACGCACACCGTGCTCGGCATCGTCACCGGCCTCTCGGCCTTCATGATCGCGACCTCGCTCTTCGCCTGGATGTCGCCAACCATCGTCGGCCTCGTGCTGGCGATCCCGCTGTCCTGGGCTTCGGGGCAGCTCGCCATCGGGCTCTGGCTGAAGAGCCGCAAGCTTTTGCTGACGCCGGAGGAAGGCGCCCCGCCCGCGATCGCGACGCGCGCCAACGAACTGCAGGCCGAGTTCGAGCAGGCCGGCTTCGACGAGGCCGACGGCATCAGGGCGCTCCATGCCGATGCGGAACTCCGCCACGCGCACGAGCTGATGCTGCCCTTTGGCCAGCCGCGCCGGCGCGGCGAGATCGAGCCGGACCGCGCCGTGGCCCAAGCCAAGCTCGTCGATGCCGAGACGGTCGAGGACGCGGCGATCTGGCTGAAGCCGAAGGAGCGCATGGTCGTGCTGCACGACCGCGCCCTGATCGGGCTGCTCGCCTCGCTGCCGCCGGTGGAGGCGAAGGGCTGAGACCGGCCCTTCACCCCTGCTCGAAGGCCACCATGCAGCCGAAGGCCGCCTCGGCCGGCACGAAGAGCCGCTCGTCGCTGCACTGGAACGGCAGCTCGGCCGTGGTCAGGCGCTCCGCCACGGCATCGAGATCGGGCACCGAGACGCAGAAACCGAGGAAGCGGGCCGGCGTCGTATCCGGCTCGACATGATAGGCGCCCTGCGCCGCCTCGGGATCGAGCACGTCGATGCGCCCGCGCGGCAAGGCGAGCACGTAATCCTCATTGCCTTCCAGCACCTCGGCGCCGCCGCTGAAAGCCGACAGGAAGGCGCGGTGGAAGGCGGGCTCCTCGGCCAGCATCACGGCGGCGGTGAGCGCGCTCGCCCCGTTCGGATGCCGCTGGAACTCCGGGTTCCAGAAATTCTGCGGCTCGAGCTGCTGGCAGACGAAGAAGCCGCATTCCGGCGCGCGCGGATCGGCGGCGAAGGCGAGCTCGAAGGCGACGCGGACATCGCTGCCGTCCGGCCGCCTGCCCCGGCGCTCGAAGAAGAAGGGCTCGAAATCGCCGATGCCCAGCGCCTTGAAGGTGGCGGCGTCAGCCTTGGCGTCGGTGCTTTCCAGGACCAGCATCGACAGCCCCTCGCCCTGACCGGCCAGCGCCTCGCGGACGAAGGCGCCGAAGGAGAAGCGGCGCTCGCCATGCGGCGGGATGGCGGCTGCGTCGGCGATCGCGATCAGCTCGAGGAAGGAGCCGGGGAACTGCACGATCCGGTTCTCGGTGCCCCAGGGATGGCGGTTGCGGGCGCCGACGCTGAAGCCGAGCTTCTCGTAGAAGCTGCCGGCGGCGTCGAGATCGCGGACGCCGATGACGAGATGGTCGAGGCCGCGGGGCGTTGAGGCTGGTGCAGGCATGGCAGGCTCTTTCGACGGGCGTATCGGAGCCCAAAGCTAGAGCGCTTTTTAGCCGGAGGGCAACCGGGCCTCAGACCAGGCGGCTCTGGACCTTGGCCGCCTCGATGAAGCTGGCGAAGAGCGGGTGCGGCTCGAAGGGGCGCGATTTCAGCTCCGGGTGATACTGCACGCCGATGAACCAGGGGTGGTCCGGATACTCGACCGTCTCGGGCAGGAGGCCGTCCGGCGACAGGCCGGAAAAGCGCATGCCCTTCGCTTCCAGCCGCTCGCGATAGCCCATATTGACCTCGTAGCGGTGCCGGTGGCGCTCGGAAATCTCGGTCGTGCCGTAGATCCCGGCGATCTTCGAGCCGGCCGCGAGCGTCGAGGCATAAGCGCCGAGCCGCATGGTGCCGCCGAGATTGCCGTTCGCCGCGCGCTCCTCCAGCTCGTTGCCGCGCATCCATTCGGTCATCAGGCCGACGACCGGCTCCGGCGTCGGGCCGAACTCGGTCGAATTGGCGCCCTCGATGCCGGCGAGCGAGCGCGCCGCCTCGATCACCGCCATCTGCATGCCGAAGCAGATGCCGAAATACGGCACCCTGCGCTGCCTGGCGAAGGTCGCCGCCTTGATCTTGCCCTCGGCGCCGCGATGGCCGAAGCCGCCGGGCACCAGGATGCCATCGACATGCTCGAGGAAGGGGGCCGGGTCCTCCTTCTCGAACACCTCCGACTCGATCCAGTCGAGGTTGACCTTGACGTTGTTGGCGATGCCGCCATGGGTCAGCGCCTCGATCAGGGACTTATAGGCGTCCTTCATGCCGGTGTATTTGCCGACGACGGCGATGGTGACCTCGCCCTCGGGGTTCTTCACGCGCTCGGAGATGCGCTGCCAGTTGGAGACGTCCGGCTCGGGCCCGGCGTCCATGCCGAAGGCGGCGAGCACCTCGTTGTCGAGCCCCTCGGCATGGTAGGAGAGCGGCACGTCGTAGATCGAGGCGACGTCGCGGGCCTCGATCACCGCGGTCTCCCGCACATTGCAGAACAGCGCGAGCTTGCGGCGCTCCTCGTGCGGGATCTCGCGGTCGGTGCGGCAGAGCAGGATGTCGGGCTGGATGCCGATCGAGCGCAGCTCGGCGACCGAATGCTGGGTCGGCTTGGTCTTCAGCTCGCCGGCGGTCGGGATATAGGGCAGGAGCGTCAGATGCACGAAGATGCACTGGCCGCGCGGCAGTTGCTGGCTGATCTGGCGGATCGATTCGAGGAAGGGCAGGCTCTCGATGTCGCCGACCGTGCCGCCGATCTCGACCAGGGTGAAGTCGTAGCCCTCGTTGCCGGTGAGGACGAATTCCTTGATCGCGTTGGTGACGTGCGGGACGACCTGGATGGTGGCGCCGAGATAGTCGCCGCGCCGCTCCTTGGTGAGGATGTCCATGTAGATGCGGCCGGTGGTGATGTTGTCGCCCCGGTTGCAGGGCCGGCCGGTGAAGCGCTCGTAATGGCCGAGGTCGAGATCGGTCTCGGCGCCGTCGTCGGTGACGAAGACCTCGCCGTGCTGATACGGGCTCATCGTGCCCGGATCGACGTTGAGGTAAGGATCGAGCTTGCGCAGGCGCACCGTGTGGCCGCGCGCTTGCAGGAGGGCGGCGAGAGCCGCCGCAGCAAGACCCTTGCCGAGCGAGGACACCACGCCGCCGGTGATGAATACATACCGCGTCATGGGAGCGCACCTCTATCGCCACGGGTTCGATTCGCTAAGCGCCCGCAGTGCAGCCCCGCCTTGCTCTGCGCGCTTGTCCACACAAGAGCGGGCCGGTCGCCCGGCCCCGCCCCATACAAAAGCGAAGGGCCGGTTTCCCGGCCCCTGCCCGTCTACTGCTGCGGCGCTGCCGGCGTCGGCGGCTGGGCGCCGCCCTGGTTCTGGTTCTGCATCTGGCGCAACTGGTCGAGGACGCCGCCGCCCGCATTGGGGGCGCTCGGCCCTGCCGGCGCGCCGGGCACGGCCGGGGCCGAGGTCGCGGGCGCGCCGTCGAGGATCGAGCGCTGGGTGCGGCCGGTATTGGCCATCACCGCCAGGATGATCGAGGTCAGGAAGAACAGACCTGCGAGGATCGCGGTCGCCCGCGTCAGAGCGTTGGCCTGGCCGCGGCCGGTCATGAAGCCGCCGACGCCGCCGCCCCCGCCGGAGCCCATGCCGAGGCCGCCGCCTTCGGAGCGCTGCAGGAGCACGACGCCGACGAGCGCGACGACGATGATCAGATGGATGACGATGAGAACGTGCTGCATGGTCTCACGAAATGGGCATGGCGCGGGCCGCCGCCAAGGGCCGCCCGCTCCTCCTCGAAGATCGAGGCGAATTCGGCCGCGCACATAACACGGGCCCGCCGGCTGCGCCACCCCTCAGGTGGCGCAGGCCCGGGCGATCGCCAGGAATTCCCCGGCCTTGAGGCTGGCGCCGCCGACCAGCGCTCCGTCGACGTTTACGACGTTCATCAGCTCGGCGGCGTTCGAGGGCTTGACCGAACCGCCATAGAGCAGGCGCACGCCGGCGGCGGCCTGCCTGCCGAGCAGGCGGCCCAGTTCCGCGCGGATCGCCTCGTGCATCTCGGCGACGTCGGCGGCGGTCGGCGTCAGCCCCGTGCCGATCGCCCAGACCGGTTCATAGGCGACGACGAGCGTCGCAGGCGTCGCGCCCTCGGGCACCGAGCCGCGCAGCTGCTTCTTGACGACGGCGAGCGCCTTGCCGGCCTCGCGCTCGTCCTTCGTCTCGCCGACGCAGACGATCGGCACCAGCAGCGCCTTCTGCGCGGCTTCCGCCTTGGCCTTGACCGTGGCGTTGGTCTCGCCGTGCAGCGTGCGGCGCTCGGAATGGCCGACGATGCAGAATGCCGCCCCGGCATCGGCCAGCATCGCGGCGGAAACCTCGCCGGTGAAGGCGCCGGCCTCCTGCGGGCTGCAATCCTGGCCACCGGTCGCGATGCGCGCGCCGATCAGCGCCGCGCTCGCCGCGAAGAGCAGGCTGGCGGGTGGGCAGATGGCGAGGTCGACGGCCTGCTTCAGCGGCCCGTCATAGCCCTTCGCCACCTCGGCCGCGATGGCGAGGTCGGCCTTCAGGCCGTTCATCTTCCAGTTTCCCGCCACAAGCGGCTTGATGCTGCGCGTCACGTTAATCCTCCGAAATCAGCTTCCCGCGATCTAGCAACGCCCGCTCGGCGCCGCAATCGCATGCGAAGCCGCCGCGGCGATTGCGGGTTTCGCCGCCGGTTCCTATAAGCAGCGCCGGCATACACGCGCGGCTTCGTCGCCGCGCCACGGACCAGGGTCAGGGAAAGACAACTTCCATGATGATGATGCAGGGCATCCGCAAGGCGGGACAGGGCTTCTTCGGGAAGCTCGTCATCGCCGTCATGTTCGGCTTCCTCATCCTCTCCTTCGCGATCTGGGGCGTCGGCGACATCTTCACCGGCTATGGCCGCAACGCGGTGGCGACGGTCGGCAAGACCGAGATCGGCCTCGAGCAGATGCGCTCGGCCTATCAGAACGAGATCCAGAACCTGATCCGCCAGCAGCGCCGGCAGATATCGCCCGAGATGGCGCGCGCGCTCGGCCTCGACCGGCAGGTGCTGTCGCGCCTGATCACCGAGGCGACGCTCGACCAGGCGGCGCAGCGCCTGGGGCTTGCGGTCTCCGACGAGACCATCCGCAACCTGATCTTCGACGACCCGTCCTTCCGCGACGCCGCCGGCCAGTTCTCCTCGGCGCGGTTCAACGATCTCCTGCGCTCCAACGGCTATAGCGAGCAGAGCTATGTCGCGCTCCAGCGCACGACGATCCTGCGCCGGCAGCTCTCGGAGCTGATCGTGGGCGGCCTCACCGCGCCGCTCGCCTTGCAGGAGCAGGGCAACCGCCTGCGCAACGAGAAGCGCGCCATCACCTTCGCCCGGATGCCGGCGAGCGCCGCCGGCGAGATCGCCGCGCCGAGCGAGGATCAGCTCAAGAGCTTCTTCAACGATCGCAAGGCGATGTTCCGCGCGCCGGAATTCCGCACGGCCGACATCCTCTCGATCACGGCCGAGACGCTGGCCGACCCTTCCAAGGTCTCCGACGCGGAGACCAGGGCCCGCTACGAGGCGATCAAGGGGCAGCGCTTCACCGCCGCCGAGACGCGCACCGTGCAGCAGATCCCCTTCCCCAACGCCGAGGAGGCGCAGGCCGCCAAGGCCAAGATCGATGGCGGCGACAGCTTCGACGAGATCGCGACCGAGCGCAACGTCGCCTTCGCCGACCTGACGCTGGGCACCTTCACCCGCGAGCAGATGGTCGACCCCGCCGTGCGCGAGGCCGCCTTCGCGCTCGAGGAAGGCGACGTCAGCGCGCCTGTCGCCGGCGCCTTCGGCACGGTGCTGCTGCGCGTGACCAAGGTCGAGGCCGCGCATGTGCGCCCCTTCGAGGAGGTCGCGGCCGAGGTCAGGCAGGAGCTGGCGACGAGCCGCGCCGCCGCCCGGGTCACCGAGCTGCACGACAAGATCGAGGACCAGCGCGCCTCCGCCCGCCCGCTCGCCGAGATCGCCAAGGAGCTTGGCCTGGCGCTGCGCAGCGCCGGGCCGATGAACGCCGCCCTCGGCCGCCCCGACGGCTCCCGCGAGGAGGCCCTGCCCGGCGGCGACGCGACGCTGCAGGCGATCTTCCGCTCCGATATCGGCGTCGACAACGAGGCGATCCGGCTTCCCCGCGATTCCGGCTATGTCTGGTTCGACGTCACCAAGATCGATCCGGCGCGCGAGCGCAGCTTCGAGGAGGTCAAGGCCGAGGTCGAGAAGCAATGGCGCGTCGACGAGACCGCCACGCGGCTGTCCGACAAGGCGCGCGCGCTCGTCGAGCGCCTCGACAAGGGCGAGAGCTTCGATGTGGTCGCGGCCTCCGCCGGGCTGACCATCGAGACGGCGGCCGATCTTGCCCGGCAGGGTGAGCGCCCGGAGCTGCCGGGCACGGTCGTCGCCCAGGTCTTCGGCACGCTCGCCGGCAAGGGCGGCTCGGCCGCCGGCGCGGATGGCGGGCGTATCCTGTTCAGGGTCGATTCGGCCACCGTCCCGCCTTACGTCCGGACCACGCAGGAGGCCGGCGAGTTCGAGCGGCTGCTGTCGTCGAGCGTGAGCGAGGACATCCTGCTGCAATATGTCGCCAAGCGGCAGGCAGAGCTCGGCGTCAGCATCAACGAGGCGGCGTTCCGCAACGCGACCGGCGGGGCGCAGAATTGACGATGCAGCCGCTCCAGGCGTTCGAGCATTTCGCTGAGCTCTACGAGACCGGCGCGCCGCAGCTCCTGCGGCAGGTGCTGGTCGGCGATTGCGAGACGCCGGTCGCAGCCTTCCTGAAGCTGCGCCACGCCACGACCGGCCCGGCCTTCCTGCTCGAATCGGTCGAGGGCGGCGCCGTGCGCGGCCGCTACTCGATGATCGGGCTGGAGCCCGACCTGATCTGGCGCTGCCATCATGGCAAAGCGTCGCTCTGCCGCCCGGCGCTGGGCGAGAGCTTCCTCGCCGATCCGCGTCCGGCTTTCGAGAGCCTGCGCGCGCTGCTCGCGGAGAGCGCCGTTCCGGAGGCCGAGGGGCTGCCGCCGATGGCGTCCGGCGTGTTCGGCTATCTCGGCTACGACATGGTGCGGCTGATGGAGCGCCTGCCCGAGCCGAAGGAGACCGGCACCGGCGTGCCCGACGCCATCCTGACGCGGCCGACGCTGATGGTGGTGTTCGATGCGGTGCGCGACGAGATCCATGTCGTCACCCCGGTCCGCCACGTGCCGGGCGTCGACGCGCGCCACGCCTATGAACGGGCGCAGGAGCGGCTGGAGGCTGTGGTGAAGGCGCTCGAAGGCCCCCTCCCCGCCGAGGCGGCCATCGATATCGCCAGCCTGCCGGAGCCCAGGACGGTCTCGAACACCAGCGAGGCCGACTATCTCGCGATGGTGGCGAGAGCGAAGGACTACATCCGCGCCGGCGACATCTTCCAGGTCGTGCTGTCGCAGCGCTTCGAGGCGCCCTTCGTCCTGCCGCCCTTCGCGCTCTACCGGGCGCTGCGGCGGGTCAACCCGTCGCCCTTCCTCTGCTATCTCGATTTCGGCGATTTCCAGATCGTCTGCTCGAGCCCGGAGATCCTGGTCCGGCTCAGGGGCGACACCGTCACGATCCGGCCGCTCGCCGGGACGCGGCGGCGCGGCGCGACCCAGGCCGAGGACGAGGCTCTCGCCGCCGAGCTTCTGGCCGATCCGAAGGAGCGGGCCGAGCACCTGATGCTGCTCGATCTCGGGCGCAACGATGTCGGCCGCGTCGCCGAGATCGGCACGGTCAAGGTGACCGATTCCTTCTCCGTCGAGCGCTACAGCCAGGTGATGCACATCGTCTCGAATGTGGAGGGCAGGATCGACCCGCGCCACGATTCGCTCTCCGCGCTCATCGCCGGCTTCCCGGCCGGGACGGTCTCGGGCGCGCCGAAGGTCAGGGCGATGGAGATCATCGACGAGCTGGAGCACGACGCGCGCGGCGCCTATGCCGGCTGCATCGGCTATTTCGGCGCCAATGGCGAGATGGACACCTGCATCGTGCTGCGCACGGCGGTCGTCAAGGACGGGCGCATGCATGTCCAGGCCGGAGCCGGCATCGTCTACGATTCGAACCCGGCCTCCGAGCAGGAGGAATGCATCAACAAGTCCAAGGCCCTGTTCCGCGCCGCCGAGGAAGCGATCCGCTTCGCCGCCCGCAGCGGGCGCGGGCAGTAGACTCCTCCGCCGTCATTCTTCGGCTCCCTGTCATTCCGGGTTCGCGCCTGTGGCGCGCCCCGGAATGACAGCCGTATGGCGCCTCAATGCCCGTTGCCGGGCGCGGCCGTCATCCGGTCGACCCAGGCGATGCCGAGCGCCGAGAGGATGAAGACGACGTGGATCAGCGTCTGCAGCAGGACGCCGGTTTCGGCATAGTTCGCCGTTTTGCCCGCGACGCCGATATTGCCGGCCTCGATGAAGGTCCTGAGCAGGTGGATCGACGAGATGCCGATGATCGCCATGGCGAGCTTGATCTTGAGGAGGCTCGCATTGACGTGGCTCAGCCATTCCGGCTGGTCGGGATGGCCTTCCAGGCGCAGCCGCGAGACGAAGGTCTCGTAGCCGCCGACGATCACCATGATCAGGAGGTTCGAGATCATCACCACGTCGATCAGGCCGAGCACGACCAGCATGATCTGCTGCTCGCTGTAGTCGAAGGCGTGGAGGACGAGGTGCCAGAGCTCCTTCAGGAACAGGAAGACATAGACGCATTGCGCCACGATGAGGCCGATATAGAGCGGCAATTGCAGCCAGCGCGAGGAGAAGATCAGCGCCGGCAGCGGCTTCATGGCGGCAAGTTCGGCTGGCGGGGCGGAGGGGTCGCGCGGTTGCGCCATGGTCGGGTTCCGATCCTTCGGTCGAGTGTCGCTGAGCGGTGCAACGCTAGATGGCGGGCAAAGCGGCTGCGCGCAAGCACCCCCGGAACAGCTTTCGCGACATCGCGACGGCCCATTTATGCCCTGATCGGCGTCTAAGCTTTCCCTGCGGTCGCCGGACCGCTACATTCCGAATCCAGTCGGGGACCATGCGGGGTTCCGCTCGCCCAGGATCGCAGAGGAGTTTCGCCATGATCAGGACGCTCGCCCTCGCCGCCGCCCTTGCCGGGGGCGCCATGCTCGCCCAGCCGGCAGCGGCTGCCCCGCTCGCTCCCGCCGCCTCCGCGCTCGCTGCGGCGCAGGGCGGCAGCGACCTCGTCCAGAACGTGCAGTGGCGCCGCTATGGTTATGGCCCGCGCTACTATGGCGGTTATCGCCGCGGCCCTGCCGTGGGCGCGGGGATCGCCGCCGGCATCATCGGCGGCGCGCTCGCCGCCGGCGCGCTGGCGGCTCCGCCCCCGCCGGTTTACTACGAGCCGGCACCGGTCTATGTCGCGCCGCCGGTCTACGCCGCGCCCGTGCCCCGGGCCTATGGCTACAGCGTCCAGGACACTGACGCGGTCGCCTATTGCTCGAGCCGGTTCAGGACCTACAACCCGGAAACCGGCACCTATATCGCCAAGGGCGGCGTCGTGCGCGCCTGCCCCTGACGGCAGGCGACGGCGCGATCGCGGACAAGGGCTCCCCGCAGCGATGCGGGGAGTTTTTTCATCGGCGGCCCTGCCGTATCCTGCGGCCGGACTCAATCGGAGCGTCTCGTGCGGATCGCCACCTGGAACGTCAATTCGGTCAGGCAGCGCCTCGGCCATCTCCTGGATTTCCTGAAGGAGGCCGAGCCCGATGCGCTCTGCCTCCAGGAGATCAAATGCCTGGACGGCGATTTCCCGCGCACCGAGATCGAGGCCGCCGGCTGGCAGGTCGAGACCCATGGGCAGAAGACCTTCAACGGCGTCGCGATCCTGAGCCGCTCGCGGCTGGAGGATGTCCGGCGCGGCCTGCCGGGCGACGAGGGCGACGAGCAGGCGCGCTATCTCGAAGGCGTGCTGCCCTTCGGCGCGGGCGTGGTGCGCCTCGCCTCGATCTACCTGCCGAACGGCAACCCGCCCAACACCGAGAAATACGCCTACAAGCTCGGCTGGATGCAGCGGCTGACGGCCCATGCCCGCATGCTGCTGGAGCAGGAGGAGCCGCTGGTGCTGGCGGGTGACTACAATGTCATCCCCGAGCCGCGCGATGCCCGCGATCCGGCTGCCTGGGTCAGCGACGCGCTGTTCCTGCCCAGGACGCGGGCCGCCTTCCGCGGCCTTGCCAATCTCGGCCTGACCGAGGCGCTGCGCAGCACGACCGATGCGCCGGGCCTCTACACCTTCTGGGATTATCAGGCCGGCGCCTGGCAGCGCAACAACGGCATCCGCATCGACCATCTCCTGCTCTCGGCCCAGGCGGCGGACCGGCTGGCGGGCGTCGGCATCGCCAAGCATGTCCGGGGCTGGGACAAGCCCTCGGACCATGTCCCGGTGATGGTCGAGCTGAACTGAGGGCGCTCAGTTCTGGCCGGCGGCGCTGCGGGCGCGCGCGCCGACGAGATGCTGGCGCTCGAGCAGGGCCAGCGCCGCCGAGCGATCATTGGCCGAGGCCGCCGCGAAGGCCGTGTCGTGCCGCTCGATGATCCAGGCCTCGCGCATCGGGTCGGCGCCCTCGCGCGCCATGGCGAGCCACATCAGTCCGAGCACGGGCTGGCGCGGCACGCCCTCGCCGCCGCGCAGCAGCATCTCGCCGAAGGCGGCACGCGCAGGCGCATGGCCCTTCTCGGCGGCGAGCTTCATCCAGCGCGCCGCCTGACGCAGATCGCGGCTCGCGCCCTGCCCGGTCATGTAGAGGCGGGCGAGGTTGTACTGGCCGTCCGGGTCGCCGAAATAGGAGGCGGCATAATGGAACATGTCGAAGGCCCGATCGGCGTTGGGCTTCACATAGCTGCCCTTGATCCCGTCCGAGAAATAATTGCCCAGCGCGACGAAGGCGCGGCCGACGAGTCGCCCGTCGGCGGTGCCGGGAATGGCGTCGGCATTCTCGTCCGCGATCTTCGAGAAATATTCGAACGCCTTGAGATCGCTGGCCGGCACGCCTTCGCCGCCGGCATACATCCGGCCGAGCTTGTATTGCGCCGTGAGATGCCCCTGCGAGGCGGCGTATTCGAGCGCGCGCACGGCGCCGACCTTGTTGCCGGCGGTGGAGTCGCGCATCCAGGCCTTGAGCGCGTCGCGCGCGCTGGTGAAGGGCACGAGCGGCAGCGCCGTGTGGGCGGCGGGCGTATCCGGCGCGGGCGCGATCGCCGCGGCGCCGGGAGCGGAATCCTCCGGCTCCGGCAGCGCAGCGCCCGGAATGGCCCGCGGCGGCACCGGCTTCGTGCCCGACAAATCCTGCGCCAGGACGGCCTTCTGGCCGCCAAGCGTCAGGAAGAGGCATGCTATGATTGTGCTAGATATCCGCATAGCAATGGGTTTCGGCCGCCCCTCCTGGGTGGGTTACGGCGCCGCCTCTGGCGGAGCCGACGGTCTGCGCGTATTTCCACAGCGCGCCGGAATTGTAGTCGGTCTTCCTCGGTTTCCAGCTCTTACGACGCGCTTCGAGTTCGGCATCAGAAAGGCGAACTGCGAGCTTTCCCGTGACGGCGTCGAGTTCGATGACGTCGCCGTCGCGGATCAGCCCGATCGGCCCGCCGACCGCGGCCTCCGGCCCGACATGGCCGACGCAGAAGCCGCGCGTCGCGCCCGAGAAGCGGCCATCGGTGATGAGCGCGACCTTGTCGCCCATGCCCTGGCCGTAGAGGGCTGCGGTGGTCGCCAGCATCTCGCGCATGCCGGGGCCGCCCCTGGGGCCCTCATAGCGGATGACGAGGACGTCGCCCTCCTTGTAGGTCCGGTCGGTGACGGCCTTGAAGGCGTCCTCCTCGCAGTCGAAGCAGCGGGCAGGCCCGGTGAAGACGAGCTTGTCCTGCGGCATGCCGGCGATCTTCACGATCGCGCCCTCCGGCGCGAGATTGCCCTTGAGGCCGACGACGCCGCCGGTCGCGGTGATCGGCCTGTCGGCGCGGTAGACCACGTCCTGCGCGTCGTTCCACTTCACCGAGGCCATGTTCTCGGCGATGGTGCGGCCGGTGACCGTCAGGCAATCGCCATGGAGGAAGCCCGCGTCGAGCAGGCTCTTCATGACGAGCGGGATGCCGCCGACCTCGAACATGTCCTTGGCGACGTATTTCCCGCCAGGCTTGAGGTCCGCGATATAGGGCGTCTTCCTGAAGATCTCGGCGACCTCGAACAGGTCGAAGTCGATGCCGCATTCATGCGCGATCGCCGGCAGGTGCAGCGCGCCGTTGGTCGAGCCGCCGGTCGCGGCGACGACCATCGCGGCGTTCTCCAGCGCCTTGCGGGTGACGATGTCGCGCGGGCGGATGTTCTTCGCGATCAGCTCCATCACCATCTCGCCGGCGGTGTAGCAGAAGGTGTCGCGGACATCGTAGGGGGCCGGCGCCCCGCAGCTATAGGGCAGCGCCAGCCCGATCGCCTCGGCGACGGTCGCCATGGTGTTGGCGGTGAACTGCGCGCCGCAGGAGCCGGCCGAGGGGCAGGCCGTCTCCTCCAGCTCCTTCAGGTCCTCGTCCGACATCGCGCCGACCGAATGCTTGCCGACGGCCTCGAACACGTCCTGCACCGTGACGGGCCGGCCCTTGAAGGTGCCGGGCAGGATCGAGCCGCCATAGATGAAGATCGAGGGTACGTTGAGGCGCACCATCGCCATCATCATGCCCGGCAGCGACTTGTCGCAGCCGGCGAGCCCGACGAGCGCATCGTAGCAATGGCCGCGCATGGTCAGCTCGACGGAGTCGGCGATGACCTCGCGCGAGGCGAGCGACGACTTCATGCCCTGGTGGCCCATGGCGATGCCGTCGGTGACGGTGATGGTGCAGAACTCGCGCGGCGTGCCGCTGGCGGAGGCCACGCCCTTCTTCACGGCCTGGGCCTGGCGCATCAGCGAGATGTTGCAGGGCGCGGCCTCGTTCCAGCAGGAGGCGACGCCGACGAAGGGCTGCGCGATCTGCTTCGCGGTCATCCCCATCGCGTAATAATAGGAGCGGTGCGGCGCCTTGGCCGGGCCGACGCTGACATGCCGGCTCGGCAATCTCGACTTGTCGAACACAGGCCCGTCCATCGCCACTCGTCCCGTCCCCCCGAACCAGACCGGCACGGCTTACACATCTGCCATGCCAATCACCCGGGGGCAATTTCCGCCCCGGAGCCCGCCCCCGGCCGCAATTGGCGTCCGAAGCGCTGCGTCAGGTTCCAATTCGACCGTATCCCAGGGACTTGCCGCAGCGTTTTGCTGGGCGCCGTTTGTGGCGGCTTCGCGGCGATTACGGCAGCCGGGCCTCGTTCCCGCCCGGCTGTTGCGCCGATGTCACAGCACCATGGGCAGCACGAAGAAGCCTCCGACGACGACGACGAGCAACGCCAGCGCCGTCATCGGCAGATGCTTTTCGATGAAGATGCGGATGTCGTCGCCGTAGTAGCGCAGCGCCACCGCGATCATCAGGAAGAAGGTCGCGCGCGAGACCACCATGCCGATGGTGAACTTCCACAGGTCGAAATGCAGGAAGCCGGACATGATCGTGACGATCTTGAACGGGATCGGCGTCAGGCCCTTGGTGACGAGCACCCAGAACCAATAGTCCTGCGAGGTCGCGATCAGGCTGGCGGCCTTATCCTGCAAGCCGTAGATCCCGATCAGCCAGGCGCCCAGCGAGTCATAGAGCAGCGCCCCGATGGCATAGCCGAGATAGCCGCCGAGCACGGCGCCGAGCGAACAGATGCCGGCATAGACCCAGGCGCGATCCGGCCGGGCGATGCACATCGGAATCAGCAGCGGAATCGGCGGCAGCGGGCTGACCGAGCTCTCGACAAAGGTAAGGGCGAACAGCAGCCACGGGGCAGCCGGATGGGAGGCGTAGGAAACGCACCAGTCATAGGCTCGCTTGAGCATGGGTCCTGAACAGCCGGTCCTTATACCGTCACGCATTCTGCATGACGGGTTTGCGTCGGGCGCATCTAAGCCGGGTCCGCCCGCAAACGCCAGTCCTGTCTTGGCTCGGCGTCGATTTCACGACGATGCCGTGGCCGGAATGCGGTCAGCTCAGCCGTGCCAGCGCCTCCGCGACCTTGAGCTTGCGGGCTTCTGCCGCTGCCTTGCGCTCGCGATTCTCCTCGACGATTTCTTCCGGCGCGCGGGCCATGAAGTCGGGATTGCCGAGCTTCTTCTCAACCACCGCGATGTCCTGGTCGAGCTTGGCGAGCTCCTTGGCCAGGCGCGTGCGCTCGGCCTCGAGGTCGATCAGCCCGGCGAGCGGCAGCGCCGCGACCTCGCCGCGCACGATGATCTGCGCCGACTGGCCGGGTGCCGCGCCCGCGAAGGCGATGTCGGAAACGCGCGCCAGCCGCTCGATCATCGGCGCCCACGCTTCGATCGTCGCGCGAGTCGCCTGCGATGCATTGACGAGCACCAGCGGCGCCTGCGTGCCGGCCGGCACGTTGACCTCCGAGCGTACCGAGCGGATGTCGGAAATGAGATCGACGACGAAGCCGATCTCGGCCTCGGCCGCCGCGTCCTCGAGCGCCGCGAGATCGGGCCAGCGCGTCAGGCAGACCAGCGAAGCATCGCCGGCGGCAAGCCTGCGCGGCGCGCCGGCTTCAGCCTTCTGTGCCCAGAGCTCCTCGGTGAGGAACGGCATGAAGGGGTGCAGGAGCTGGCAGATCAGGTCGATGACGTAAGCGACCGTTCCTTGCGTCTCGGCCTTCGCCGCCGCATCGACACCCTCGCCTTGCAGGACCGGCTTGGCGAGCTCGAGATACCAGTCGCAGAACTGGTTCCAGACGAAGCGATAGGCCGCGCCGGCCGCCTCGTTGAACTTGAAGCTCGGGATGCCGGCCGCGATCTCCTCGGCGGCCTGCGCCGCCTCACTCAGGATCCAGCGGTTGAGCGGCTCCTTCACAGCGGCGGGGTCGAAGCCCTCGGCGCGGGCGCAGCCGTTGATCTCGGCGAAGCGGGCGGCGTTCCAGATCTTGGTCGCGAAATTGCGGTAGCCCTCGACGCGCTGGGTGGCGAGCTTGATGTCGCGCCCCTGCGCCGCCATGGCGGCGAGCGTGAAGCGCAGCGCGTCGGCGCCGTATTTGTCGACGAGCGTCAACGGGTCGATGACGTTGCCCTTCGACTTCGACATCTTGGCGCCCTTCTCGTCACGGACGATGGCGTGGATGTAGACGTCCCTGAACGGCACCTCGTCCATGAAGTTGAGGCCCATCATCATCATCCGGGCGACCCAGAAGAAGATGATGTCGAAGGCGGTGACGAGCGTCGCCGTCGGATAATAGCGCTTCAGCTCCGGCGTCTCCTCGGGCCAGCCCAGCGTCGAGAACGGCCAGAGCGCCGAGGAGAACCAGGTGTCGAGCACGTCCTCGTCGCGCCTGAGCTCGACGGGGCCGCCGTAATGGCTGACCGCGAGCGCCTGCGCGCCCGCTTCCGACTCGGCAACGAAGACCTCGCCGTCCGGCCCGTACCAGGCCGGAATCTGGTGGCCCCACCAGAGCTGGCGCGAGACGCACCAGGGCTCGATGTTCTCCAGCCAGTCGTCATAGACCCGCGTCCAGTTCTCAGGCGTGAATTTGGTGCGGCCGTCCTTGACGGCCTTCAGCGAGCGCTGCGCCAGGGGCTTGACGTCGACATACCACTGGTCGGTGAGCCAGGGCTCGATGACGACGTCCGAACGGTCGCCATGCGGGACCGTGTGCGTGTTTGGCTCGACCTTCGCGAGCAGGCCGCGCTCGGCCATCATCGCGACGACGCGGCGGCGCGCGGCGAAGCGGTCGAGGCCGTCGAGGGCGAGGGTCTCGGGCTCGGGTTTCGCGCCGGCCAGGAACTCCTCGTTGCCGGCGAGCTGGATGCGCGCCTCGCCGTCCAGGATGTTGATCACGTCGAGCCGGTGGCGCTTGCCGACCTCGAAATCGTTGAAATCATGCGCCGGGGTGATCTTGACCGCGCCGGTTCCCTTCTCGGGGTCGGCATAGTCGTCCGGCACGATCGGGATGACGCGGCCGACCAGCGGCAGCACGGCGTTGCGGCCGATGAGATGGCCGATCGTCCCGTTGTCGGGGTGAACCGCGACGCCGGTATCGCCCAGCATCGTCTCGGGCCGCGTCGTCGCGACGGTGATTACTGTCTCCGGCTCGCCTTCGAGCGGATAGTCGAAATAATAGAGATGCCCGCTCGGATCGCGGTTCAGCGCCTTGTCGAGCTTGGCCGCGTCGAAGGGCTCCTCGCCGCCGCGCTGCCATTTGAACGAGCCGGTCTTCTCGACCTGCACGACCTCGAGATCCGAGATCGCAGTCTGGAATTTCGGGTCCCAGTTCACCAGCCGCTTGGCGCGGTAGACCAGCCCCTGCCGGTGCAGGCCGACGAAGACCTTAAGGACGGCGGCGGAGAGGCCCTCGTCCATGGTGAAGCGCTCGCGCGACCAGTCGCAGGAGGCGCCGAGGCGGCGCAGCTGGTTGACGATCGTGCCGCCCGATTCCTCCTTCCACTTCCAGACCTCGGCGAGGAAGGCCTCGCGGCCCATGGTGCGGCGGTCGGAGCGGTTCTCGGCGGAAAGCTTGCGCTCCACCACCATCTGCGTCGCGATGCCGGCATGGTCGGTGCCGGGCTGCCAGAGCACGTCCTTTCCGCGCATGCGCTCGAAACGGCAGAGCACGTCCTGGAGCGTGTTGTTGAGCGCGTGGCCCATATGCAGCGAGCCGGTGACGTTCGGCGGCGGGATCACGATGCAATAGGGCTCCGCGCCGGGGGCGGCCCCCCTGCCCGCCTTGAAGGCCTGCGCCTCGTCCCATGCCTTGCTGATCCGGGCCTCGACGGCTGCCGGCTCGAAAGTCTTGTCCATCATCGCATCGCTCGAACGCAGAAAGGCCGGGGAACCTGCCCCGGCCGGAAGATCGCTGGCCAAAAGGTCTCAAGCCTTAAGAGCCCATGCGAAGCCTGCGCGTCAACGGTTTCGATGGCACCGGGCGGGTCAGGCGAGGTTCGATTGCAGGAACCAGAGCGATTTGTCGAGCATGCGCGACCAGGCGGTGAGCAGGTCGGCGGTATCGGCGTCCCCGGCCTCGTCGCAGGCGTCGATCGCCTCGCGCACCTTGTTGGCCGTCGCGGCGTAGCGCTCGATCAGGGCGTTGAGATGATCCGGAACGGCGACGATATCGGTCGGATAGGGCTTGAGCGCGGTGGTCTGCACCGTCGTTTGCGCCGTGCCGAAGGCGACGCCGCCGAGCTGGGCGATGCGTTCGGCGACCGTGTCGACATGCAGGTCGAGCTCGTCGCGGAAGCCGTCGAGCATCAGATGGATGCCGATGAAGCCCGGACCCTTGAGGTTCCAATGTGCCTGCTTGGTGACGAGCGACAGGTCGATGCCGTCGGCGAGGCGCTCGTTCAGCAGGCCGATGACCTTCGTCCTGGTGTTCGACGCCAGATCGATCCGGCTGGATTTGACCAGCTTCGTCGTGGTCGAGCTTTTCGCCGTGCTGTGCGACGCGGTCCTGACTGCGGTTCTGGCCATGGCATACCCCCGGATCGAGAGAAGACGATGCGCCCCGATGAAGGCCGGCGCCTTTCCTATACGCGGGAGATGCCCGGCTGGTTCCGCTGCCGCCGCGACGGAACCTGCCGGGCCCTGCCCCGTTGGAGCAGCACCCCCCAACGACAGGCAGCAGGACGAGCGACATGACCAGCCACGACGACCAGACGCGGGTCTGGGACCTGATCGATTCCATCAAGTTCGCGATGCTCGTGACCCATGACGGCGAGGGCGATGCGCTGCGCGCCCGGCCGATGCACGCTCATGGCGAGCGCGAGGAGGACGCGATCTATTTCCTGACCGACCGCCGCCACTACAAGGACGACGAGATCCGCATCAACGACAACGTCTGCCTCGCCTTCGCCGATACCGACGGCCAGCGCTATCTCTCGGTGAGCGGCACGGCGACGGTCCTGGACGACCGGGCGCGCGTCCACGATCTCTGGAATGCGGGCAACCGGGCGTTCTGGGACGATGAGGACGATCCCAATATCCGCGTGCTGCGGGTCAGGCCCGGCATGGCGGAGTTCTGGGACAGCCCCGGCAAGATCGTGACCGGCGTCAAGATGGCCGCCGCGGCGCTGACCGGGGCGAAGCCCGATCTCGGTGAAAACCGCAAGGTCCCTCTCTGAAACCCTGAAACGACGAGCTGGATGCGATGATGAAACTGATGGTCCATGCGCTGGGGGCCTGGTTCGCCGTGGAGGCCGCCTCGGGCCGCTACCCTCGCCCGGTCGCCGTCGGGCTGACCATGCTGGTCTCCCGGCTCGGCGCGCCGGCCACTGTCCTCGCCATGGCGGGTTACGGCCTGATGCGCCTCAGGGAGGCCGGTGCCTTCGAGCGCAGGCGTGTGGCCCCGAATAGCCGCAAGCGCAGCGCCGGCTAGATCGTCGCGCGTCCTGCCGGACGCGGTAACGATGATCTATCTCATTGCTTGAGCATCGGATTTTTCCGAAAGCGGAATCCGCTTTTCGCATCCGATGCTTTAGCTGCGCCCGCCGCGCGCGACGCGTTCGATCTCGGCCCTGACCAGCCGCTCGACCATGGCCGGGAGGTTGTCGTCGAGCCAGGTCTTGAGCATCGGCTTCAGCATGTCCTTGACCAGATCCTCCAGCGTGCGCGCGTTGTTGCTGAGCACGGTGCTGGCCAGCTGGCCGAAGGCATGGGTCACGACGGAGCTCGCCTGGTCCGACAGCAGGCTCGCCATGTCGGGCGCGGAGGGCGATGCCGGCTCGTGCGCCGGCTCGCGCGCCGGCTTAGGCGCCGGCTCGGGCGGGAGGAAAGCGCGCGGCGGCTCGGCGGGAGCGGCAGGCGGCGGCGCAGGCGGGGCCGCGACCGGCGCCTCGTCGATGAAGGCGACGTCGGAATCGTCGGTGAAGGCGGGCGGCGGGGCCGGCGGTGCGGGCTCGGGGGCTGCGACCAGCGCGGCCTCGGCGCCGAGATCGAGCACGTCGTCCTCGATCGCCGCGGGTGCGGCCTCCGGTTCCGGCGAGGGCGCGGCGGCGTCCTCGGCCGGCTTCGCCTCGTCGTCGGAAATGATCCGGCGAATCGAGGCGAGGATCTCCTCCATCGACGGTTCGCTGGGCTTGGCTTGCGCGCTCATGAAGGCCTGACCGTTGAACACCGGGCGCGTCAATGGAATCAACGCCACTCCAAGGCGCAGTATTCCATGGCGGCGATGCCAGACAAGGCGCCGGCCGGCTCTCCCACAGGAGAAATCCGCGCTGTTGCCCGAATGCGCCGCCGCTCAGCGGCCGTCGGGGGTCTGGGTGCCCCAGAGCTTGTCCTTGACCTGCTCGTAATGCAGGCGGGCGTCATAGGCCTCTGCCTTGAGCTTGAGGGTCTGGGCCGAGAGCTTGCCGACGGCGGAGAGCACCGCATAGGAGGCGACGACCCGGTCGCGCTGGGCGACGACGAGGCTCGAACGGGCGCTGACCAGCTCCTGCTGGGCGTTGAGGACGTCGAGCGTGGTGCGCTGCCCGACCTTCGCCTCCTCGCGCACGCCCGACAGCGCGGTGGTCGCGGCCTCGACCTGCGCCTGGGCCGCGGTGATCTGGGCACGGGCCGCCTCGAGCCCACCCCAGGCGGAGACGACCGCGGCGCGCACCGTGTCGCGCTGCGTATCGACCTCGATCCGGCGCTGGCCCGCCGTTTCCTTGGCCTGGCGTGTGCGGGCATAAATCTGGCCGCCCTCGTAGATCGGGATCGTCAGCGTGCCGACGATGCTGGCCGACAGGCGCTGGTCGCCGGAATACTGGGTGTCGTAGCGCTGCTGGACGACGCCGCGCACGCCGATCACGGGATAGAGATCGGCCTCGGTGACCTTGACCTGGAGCTCGGCGGCATCGACCCCGTGCAGCGAGGCGATGATCGCCGGGTGGTTCGACAGGGCCTGGTTCAGCGCGGTCGGCAGCGTTTTCGGCAGGAGATTCTCGACCGGGCGGCCGGGCGCGAGCGAGCGCGGCTCGGCGCCGACATTCTGCCGGAAGCGCGCCACGGAGGTCTTCAGGTTCGATTCGGCCAGGATCGCCTGGGAGCGGGCCGAGGACAGGCGGGCCTCGGCCTGCGCCACGTCGGTGCGCGTCACCTCGCCGACCTGGAAGCGGTCGCGGGTCTGGCGCAGCTGCTCCTCGAGAACCTCGACGTTGTTGCGCTGGAGATTGAGGATCGCCGTGTCGCGCAGCACGTTCATATAGGAGGTCGCGGCGTCGAGCAGCACGTTCTGCTCGGTGTTGCGCAAGGTGGCGCGGGCGCCCAGAACCTGCGATTCGGATTGGCTGACGGCGCTGCGCGTCTTGCCCGAATCGAAGATGTTCTGGTCGATCTGCACGCCTGCGCCGCGCGGGCCGAGGCGGGAGGTGACGCGGTTGTGGTAGGGCGAGGCGGTGGCGAAGGCCGGAATCTGCGCGTCCGTGATGCTCGCGCCGATATCGGCCGAGGCCGTGATTCGCGGCCGGTAGCCCGCCTTCGCCTGCGGCACGTTCTCGTCGGTCGCGCGCACCGAGGCACGCTGCGCATTGAGCGTCGGATTGGCGGAATAGGCCCGTGCGAGCGCGGCATCCATGGTCTGGGCCGAGACCGGCCCGGCCCAGCCGCCGGCCAGCGCCAGAGCGAAGGCGGCACCGAGCCCTAGCCGGCCGATCTTGTCGTCGCGTTTATCCACTAGACGCCTCATCTGCGCACCAAAGGTCGCACCCAGGCATCGCCCCAGCCTCGGCAGAGTTGCAATTCATACCCGCTCAGGCTCCGCCCGCCAACGCATGGGACGCCGCCGGAGCGGTTTAGCGCGGCGGGTGCCGTAAAAATGCGACACCCGCCGGTCTCAGAAAACGAATTCCGCCGGACGGCGGAACTCGGCGAGAGCGGGCGCCGCCGCATCGAAGACCGGCCGGCCGGAGACCGCATCCGCGGATTTCAGATAGAGCATGACACGCGCGGCGCGGCCCACGCCCTCGACCACGACGAGCCTGCCTTCGGGCCTGAGCAGCGAAAACAGGGATTCGGGCGCAAGTTCGCAGGCCCCGCTCACGAGAATCGCATCGAAGCCGGCGTCAGCGGGCCGCGCGGCGGCGATCGTGACGCCATCGGCGCCGGCGCGGCCGAGCGCGGCTTGCGCCAGCGCGCGGGCCGCCGCATCGGGCTCCCAGAGCGTGGCTTTCGCACCCATATGGTCCATCAGCGCCGCGCCGTAGCCGGAGCCGCCGCCATAGTCGAGCACGTCCTCGCCCGGCTGCGGATCGATGAGCTGGATCATCCGCACGATCACCATCGGGGTCATCAGCGCGCGCCCGCTGCCCGGCAGCGGGATCGACTGGTCGAGATAGGCGAGATGGGACAGGTTTTCGGGAAGGAAGGCTTCGCGCGGCACGAAATCCGCCGCCGCCAGCGCGGCCCGGTCGGTGATGTCGTAGGTGCGCAGCTGGCAATCGACCATATTGCGGCGCAGCGAGGTGAAATCGTCCATGCCCGAACTCTCCGTTCCCGGCAGCTTTCTGTTCGAGGCCCGCGCAAAAGGCAAGCACCCCTGGGCTGGGGCGAACCATCGATCCGAGGGGGACGCTGGCTCCCGGAGCAGGATTCGAACCTGCGACCAATCGATTAACAGTCGATTGCTCTACCGCTGAGCTATCCGGGAACACGGTGGCGGCGTCATAGCGGCGCGCTTCCCCCAGCGCAAGCCCCCTCGCGGCCGGCGTCGCGGAATTGTCGCCGCCCCGCGACGAAGTTGCGATGTCGGGTTGCGGCGGCGCGCGGCTTGTGGTTAGTGCGCTCTCGCCGAAGCGGTCGCATCCGTCTTCGCGGGATGGCCTCGTGGCGGAGTGGTTACGCAGAGGACTGCAAATCCTTGCACCCCGGTTCGATTCCGGGCGAGGCCTCCACAGATCGCCGGGCAGCCGTCGCCGCCGTCCCGGCTACGCCCTAGCGTGCCGTCGAGGCAGGCGTGCCGGAACCCGGCACGAGCCGCTCGGGGAATGTCAGGGACGTGACGACGACGATCGCCGTCAAGCCGATGACGGCCAGCCAGAGCCAGAAATCCAGCGGCGGTTTCTTCGGGTTTTCCATGACGAGGGGACGCTTGAGCCGCGCCGAGGTTCCCGCTCCCGCGCGATCCGGCTTCAGCCGCCGCGTTCGGCGAAACGGGCCATCAGCGCGAAATAGGCCGGATAGGGCAGGAGCCGGGCGACCTTCAGGATCCAGGCGAGGCGGCGCGGTACGGTGATCTCGAAGCCGCCGCGCTCGAAGCCGTCGACGATTCGCCTCGCCCCCTCCTCCACCGTCAGCAGGAAGGGCATCGGAAAGCGCCGCCCTTGCGTCATCGGCGTTTCGATGAAGCCGGGGTTGACCAGTTGCAGGCGGATGCCGGCCGCCTCGCAATCGAAGCGCATCGCCTCGCAGAAATAGATCGCCCCGGCCTTCGCCGCGCCGTAGGCGGCCGCGCCCGGCAGGCCGCGATAGCCGACGAGCGAGGCGTTGACCGCGATCTGCCCGCGGCCGCGCAGGGCCATGCGCCGCTCGACGGGAAAGAAGCTCTTGGCGACGCCGACGAGGTTGACCGCGACCACGGCCTCGACGGTTCGCGCATCGATCGCCCGGCCCTCGCCGGCGGCGATGCCGGCATTGAGGAAGGCGAGCGCGATCGGCCCGTGGATGCTCTCGATCGCCTCGGCGACACGCTGCATCGCCTCTGCGTCCGTCACGTCGCCGGCATGGGCGACGATCCGGCCGGGCAGGTCTTCGGCGGCGCGCGCCAGACGCTCGAGCGCCTCGAGCCGCCGGGCGGTGACGGCGACCGTCCAGCCCCTACCCGCCAGCTCGCGCGCGACCGCCGCCCCGATGCCGGAGCTCGCGCCGGTGATCCAGGCGATACCGTCCTGCGGTGTCATGCGGGGCAAGGCCATGGCGGCTCCGGGGTGTCGGCGCAACATCTAGAGGTTGCCGCGGGCGATGGGAAGAATCCGCCGCCATGACGGCGACGACCTTGGCAGCCATACGACAATCGGTGCAGTCTTGGCCGCGAGGGCGCGCCCGCGCCGCCGCGAGACGATAGACCATGCCGACCGAACTCATCTTTCGACAGGATGCCTATCTGCAGGAGACGCCGGCGACGGTGGAAACCGTGAACGAGCGCGGCGGCATCGTCCTCAACCGCACGGTGTTCTATGCGACGGGCGGCGGCCAACCGGGCGACAGCGGCTATCTGCGCCGCCCCGACGGCAGTCCGATCGTGATCGGCACCACGATCTACGATCCGCTCGACAGAAGCCGGGTCGTCCATGTCCCGATCGAGGGGCAGGCGCTGCCTGCTGTCGGAGAGACCGTGACCGCCGTGCTCGACTGGGAGCGCCGCCTCAAGCGCATGCGCGTCCATACCGCGCTGCATCTGCTCAGCGTCGTGCTGCCCTTCCCCGTCACCGGCGGCGCGGTCGGCGACGGCGACGGGCGGCTCGATTTCGACATCCCCGAAGGCGGGCTCGACAAGGCCGAGATCACAGAGAAGCTCAATGCGCTGATCGGGCGCAACGCCGCCGTGACCGAAAGCTGGATCACCGATGCCGAGCTCGACGCCAATCCCGGCCTCGTCAAGACGATGTCGGTGAAGCCGCCGCGCGGTTCCGGCCGCGTCCGGCTCGTCGCCATCGGCGAGATCGACCTGCAGCCTTGCGGGGGCACCCATGTCCGCAACACCGCCGAGATCGGCCCCGTCGCCGTCACCGACATCGAGAAGAAGGGCAAGCAGAACCGGCGCGTCCGGATCGCGCTGGCCTGAGACCGCTTGAAGCAGGATACTACCCATGGCCCGTGAAGACGTCTTCGTTTCGACCGAGTGGCTGGCCGAGCGCCTGAATGCGCCGGACGTCATCGTCGTCGATGCCTCCTGGTACCTGCCGGCCCATGGCCGCGATCCGCATGCCGAATTCGCCGAGCGGCGGCTCCCCGGCGCCGTGCATTTCGACATCGACGCGGTGAAGGATACAGCTTCAGACCTGCCGCACATGCTGCCGCGGCCGGAGGCGTTCGCGGCGGCCGTCGGCGCCATGGGCCTCGGCGACGGCATGCGCATCGTCGTCTATGACGGGCTCGGCCTGTTCTCGGCCCCGCGCGTGCGCTGGACCTTCCGCACCTTCGGCGCCCGCGACGTCGTCATCCTCGACGGCGGCTTCCCGAGATGGGAGCGCGAGGGCCGGCCGATCGAATACGGGCCGCCGCGCGCCCGCGCCGCGCGCAGCTTCACCGCCCGTCTCGACCATTCGGCCGTCGCCAGCGCCGAGGACGTCGCCCGGGCGCTCGCCGGCGGCAAGGCCCAGGTCGTCGATGCCCGCCCGGCCGACCGCTTCCGCGGCGAGGCGGCGGAGCCCCGCCCCGGCCTGCGCAGCGGCCATATGCCCGGCGCCCTGAACGTGCCTGCCACCGCGCTCGTCGCCGATGGCGGGCTGAAGGACGCCGCGGCCATCGCCGCCGCCTTCGCCGAGGCCGGCGCCGATCTCGACCGGCCGCTGATCACGAGCTGCGGCTCCGGCGTCACCGCGGCGATCCTGGCGACCGCGCTGGAGACGATCGGCAAGCCGGCGCGCGCGCTCTATGACGGCTCCTGGGCCGAATGGGGCGCGAGCGACCGGCCGATCGCGACCGGCAAGGGCTGACCCAGCCGCCCTCACCCCGTCTCGAAATCGCCCGGTTGCGGCGGAGCGATCGGGGTGAAGAGCGTGCGGTCCGGCTTGATGTCGAGCAGCGGCGTCTCGTCGAGGCAGTCGAGACCGCGCACGCAGAGCACCCGCCCCTCGCGCGCGACCAGTGTCACGATCGAGGTGCCGATCGGGTTGGGCCGGACCGGGGTGCGCAGCGCGAAGGTGCCGTGAGTCTCGCCGTTGTTGGCCGGGCTCTGGCGGACGAGGTCGCGGCGCGACTGGTCGAGCCAGTAGAGCACCTCCAGCCGCGCGAAGCGCTCGACGCCCTCCAGAGCCTCGTCCCAGGGCGGGAAGAGCTCGATCCGGCAGATGGGCCCGTCGGCCCTGCCCTGGCGCGGGCAGGTCAGCCGCGAGGTCCAGGGCGTGCGGATGGTGCCGATGAAGACGAGGCCGGCATCGCTCGCCTCGGGCGGCGCGACGGCGACCTCGTTCTTACGGATCTCGTTCTCGCGGACCATCGCGTTCAGTCGATCGCGATCATCACGTCGGAGGCCTTGACCACGGCATAAGCCTCCTTGCCGACGGCGAGCTGCAGATCGTCCACCGCCGCGTTGGTGATCGACGAGGTCACGATCGCGCCGCCGATGTCGATGCGGACATGGGCCGTCGTCGCGCCCTTGGTGATTTCGACGATCCGGCCCTTGAGCTGGTTGCGCGCGCTGATCCTCATGGCTCGTCCTCCGCTTGCGGCACTGTGACCGCAGCGGCTCCCCGACGCGACCAGTTGACTTGGCCCGGACCCCGCTGCAACCATCGCTATATCCGTCAATATACAACGAGAAGCAGAGCGAGGAACAGCATGTTTAAGCGTCGCACCCTGTTAGGGCTGGGCCTGGCCTTCACCCTGGGCCTTGTCCCCGCCTTCGACGGCGCCCGGGCGCAGCCGAAGGAGCTCGTCATCTTCGCCGCCGCCAGCATGAAGAACGCGCTGGACGAGGCCGCCGCCAACTGGGTGAAGGAGACCGGCAAGCCCGCCCCGAAGATCTCCTACGCCGCCAGCAACACGCTCGCCAAGCAGATCGAGAACGGCGCCCCGGCCGATATCTTCGTCTCGGCCGACCTCGACTGGATGGACTATGCGGCCGGCAAGAACCTGATCAAGCCCGATACCCGCGTCAGCCTGCTCGCCAACCGGATCGTGCTGGTCGGGGCCAAGGATTCGACCGCCAAGATCGATCTCAAGCCCGGCGCCGACATCGCAGGCGCGCTCGGTGCCGGCCGCCTCGCCATGGGCAATGTCGATTCCGTCCCCGCCGGCAAATACGGCAAGGCGGCGCTGGAGAAGCTCGGCGCCTGGGACAAGGTGAAGGACAAGCTCGCGCAGGCCGACAACGTCCGCGCCGCGCTGCTTCTGGTCTCGCGCGGCGAGGCGCCGCTCGGCATCGTCTACGCGACCGACGCCGCCGCCGACCCGCAGGTCAAGGTCGTCGCGACCTTCCCCGAGGATTCGCACCCGCCGATCGTCTATCCGGTGGCCGTCACCAAGGATTCGGCCAATCCCGACGCGCAGGCCTTCCTGACCTATCTGCGCGGCGCCGCCGCGAAGCCCGTCTTCGAGAAGCAGGGCTTCACCGTGCTGAACAAGGCCGCCAGCTCTTCGTGATCGACTGGTTTTCGCTTTCCGCGGAAGAATGGACGGCGGTGAGGCTCAGCCTCATCGTCGCCACCACCGCCATGCTCGCGAGCCTGCCGATCGGGCTTTGCGTCGCGCTTCTGCTGGCGCGCGGGCGCTTCTGGGGCAAGTCCCTGCTCGACGCGATCGTCCATATGCCGCTGATCCTGCCGCCGGTGGTGACGGGCTATCTGCTGCTGATCGGCTTCGGGCGGCGCGGGCCGATCGGCCAGTTTCTCTACGACTGGTTCGGGATCGTCCTGTCCTTCCGCTGGACGGGGGCGGCGCTGGCCTGCGCGGTGATGGGATTCCCGCTGATGGTGCGCGCCATCCGCCTCTCGATCGAGGCGGTCGACCGCAAGCTCGAAGCCGCCGCCGGGACGCTCGGCGCGAATCCTTTATGGGTCTTCCTCGTCGTCACCCTGCCCTTGTGCCTGCCCGGCATCCTCGCCGGCATGATCCTGTGCTTCGCCAAGGCGATGGGCGAGTTCGGCGCGACGATCACCTTCGTCTCCAACATCCCCGGCGAGACGCAGACGCTGCCCTCCGCGATCTACACCTTCACCCAGGTTCCCGGCGGCGACGCCGGCGCGCTCAGGCTCACCCTGATCTCGATTTCGATCTCGGTTGCGGCGCTCATCCTGTCCGAGCTGATGGCGCGCATCGTCGGCCGGCGGATCGCCGTCGAATGACGCCGGTCCTCGACATCGCCGTCCGCCGGCGGCTCGGTGCATTCAGCCTCGATGCGGCCTTCACCTCGAACGGGCGGCTCACCGCCCTGTTCGGCAGCTCGGGCTCGGGCAAGACCTCGCTGATCAATGTGATCAGCGGGCTGATCCGTCCTGAATCCGGGCATGTGCGCGTCGACGGCGAGACGCTGGTCGATACGGCGAAGGGCGTCTTCCTGCCGACGCATCGCCGGCGCATCGGCTATGTCTTCCAGGAGGCGCGGCTCTTTCCCCATCTCACCGTGCGGCAGAACCTGCTGTTCGGGCACTGGTTCGTGCCGCGCGCGCAGCGCCGGCCGGCGGAGCTCGACAGGGTGCTCGACCTGCTCGGCATCGGTCACCTCACGAAGCGGCGGCCGGGCGCGCTTTCCGGCGGCGAGAAGCAGCGCGTCGCCATCGGCCGGGCCCTGCTGGCGCAGCCGCGCCTGCTCCTGATGGACGAGCCGCTCGCCGCGCTCGACGAGGCGCGCAAGGCCGAGATCCTGCCGCATATCGAGCGGCTGCGCGACGAGGCCGGCATTCCGATCGTCTATGTCTCGCATGCGCTGGCGGAGGTCGCGCGGCTTGCCACCACCATCGCCATGGTCGAGGGCGGGCGCATCCTCGCCTGCGGCCCGACCGCCGAAATCCTCTCGCGCCCCGACCTCGCTGCACGTCCCGGCGCGCCCGAGGCGAGCACGCTGCTGGCGGCCGAGGTCACAGGCTTCGACGAGGCTTTCGGGCTGGCGCGGCTTGCGACCCCGGCCGGGCCGCTGACGGTCGCACGCGGCGGGCTCAGCCTCGGGCAGCGGATCGGGATCCGCATCCTGGCGAGCGACGTGATGCTGAGCCTCTCCCGTCCGGCCGGGATCAGTGCGCTCAACCTCATGCCCGGTACCGTTTCCCAGATCGGCGCGCGCAGCGGAGCGGGCGGCAGCACGGTGCATCTGCTCGTCGCCTGCGGCGAGGCCAAGCTCGCGGTGAGGCTGACGGCGAAATCGGTCGACCTGCTCGGGCTCGCCCCCGGCAAGCCGGTCCATGCGGTGATCAAGAGCGTCTCGGTCGAGATGCCCTGAGCCAGGCGCGATACCGCCCTCCGGAAAAGTCATGGGATCAACCTTGACCTTCCCATAATGGGAAGCGCCATATGTCTCGTCATCACCACGAAGGAGACGGCGATGACGGTCATCGACAGGGGCAGGCACGACCTCGAAACGCTCGATCTCGGCGTCGAGGGCATGACCTGCGCGAGCTGCGTCGCGCATGTCGAGCGCTCCGTCGCGGCGGTGCCCGGCGTCGACGCGGTTTCGGTCAACCTCGCGACCGAGCGCGCGCGCGTCTCCTTCGCCAAGGGGGATACCGATCTCGGCAAGATCGCGGAGGCGATCCGGCAGAGCGGCTACACGCCGGTCGAGACCACGATCGAGCTGTCGGTTTCGGGCATGACCTGCGCCTCCTGCGTCGGCCATGTCGAGAAGGCGCTGCGGGCCGTGCCGGGGGTGGCCGATGCGACGGTCAACCTCGCGACCGAGCGCGCCAGCGTCAGGACGCTCGCAGGCGCCGACATCACCCCTGCCCTGGTGAAGGCGGTGACTGACGCCGGCTACGAGGCGAGCCCCATCGCTGCGGCCGATGGCGAGGCGGAGGCCCGCCGGCAGGCCGGGAAGGCGGAGGAGCAGAGCAGGCTCCTGCGCTCCGTCATCCTCGCCGGCCTGATGACGCTGCCGCTGCTCGTCGTCGAGATGGGCAGCCATATGGTTCCCGCCCTGCATCACTGGCTCTCCGGCACTTTCGGTGCCGGCAATGTCCGCGTCTTCTCCTTCGTGCTGGCGACCGTCGTGCAGTTCGGGCCGGGCCTCGTCTTCCTGCGCAAGGGCTTTCCGGCGCTGCTCAGGGCCGCGCCCGACATGAACTCGCTGGTCATGCTCGGCACCGGGGCGGCCTATCTCTATTCGACCACCGCGACCTTCCTGCCGCATCTCCTGCCGGAGGGCGCGGACGGCACCTATTTCGAATCGGGCGCGGTGATCGTGACGCTGATCCTGCTCGGACGCTGGTTCGAGGCGCGCGCCAAGGGCCGCACCGGCGCCGCCATCCGCAGCCTGATCGCGCTCCAGCCCAGGACCGCGCGCGTGCTGCGCGACGGCGTCGAGAGCGACGTGGCCGTCGAGAGCGTCCGCCCCGGCGACAGCGTCATCCTGCGGCCGGGCGAGCGCGTGCCCGTCGACGGCACGGTGACGGACGGCTCCTCCTTCGTCGACGAATCGATGATCACCGGCGAGCCGGCCCCGGTCCGCAAGGAGGCCGGCAGCGCCGTCACCGGCGGCACCGTCAACGGCTCGGGCGCGCTGCGCTTCACCGCTGAGAAGGTCGGCGCGGATACGCTCCTGGCGCAGATCGTGCGCACCGTGCAGGCCGCGCAGGGCGCGAAGCTCCCGATCCAGGCGCTGGTCGACCGTGTCACGCTCTGGTTCGTGCCGGCCGTGATCGGGCTTGCCCTGATGACCTTCGTTGTCTGGATGGTTTTCGGACCGAGCCCGGCGCTGTCGCATGCGCTGGCCAACGCCGTCGCGGTGCTCATCATCGCCTGCCCCTGCGCCATGGGGCTTGCCACCCCGACCTCGATCATGGTCGGCACCGGGCGGGGCGCCGAGCTCGGCATCCTGTTCCGGCAGGGCGACGCCTTGCAGGCGCTCCGGGACGTGCAAGTCGTCGCGCTCGACAAGACCGGCACGCTGACCCGGGGCCGGCCCGAGCTCACCGATATCGAGCCGGCCGCCGGCTTTTCGGAAGACGCGGTGCTGCGCCTCGTCGCCTCGGCCGAGAACCGCTCGGAGCATCCGCTGGCGCAGGCGCTGGTCGCCGCGGCCAAAGCGCGCGGGCTTTCGCTCGCGGAGCCCGCCGATTTCGTCAGCGACCCCGGCCGCGGTGTCACCGCGACGGTGGAGGGCCGCAAGGTCGCGATCGGCGGCCACGGGCTGATGCAGCAGGACAATCTGGAGGTCGCGCCCTTCGCGGATCGCGCCAAGGCGCTGGCCGAAGCCGGCAAGACCCCGCTCTATGCCGCGATCGACGGCCGCATCGCCGCCGTCATCGCCGTCGCCGACGCGGTGAAGGAGACCACGCCCGAAGCCATCGCCACGCTGCACCGGTTGGGCCTCAAGGTCGCGATGGTGACCGGCGACGACCGGCGCACCGCCGAGGCGGTCGCACGCAGGCTCGGCATCGACGAGGTCAGGGCCGAGGTCCTGCCGACCGACAAGGCCGAGGTGGTGAAGGCGTTGCAGAAGGGCGGCGCCCGGGTCGCCTTCGTCGGCGACGGCATCAACGACGCACCCGCGCTCGCCCAGGCCGATGTCGGCATCGCCATCGGCACCGGCACCGACATCGCGATCGAAAGCGCCGATGTCGTGCTGATGTCGGGCGACGTGATGGGCGTGCCGCGCGCGATCGCCCTGTCGCAGGCGGTGATCGCCAATATCCGGCAGAACCTGGCCTGGGCCTTCGGCTACAACGCCCTGCTGATCCCGGTCGCGGCCGGGGTGCTCTACCCGGCCTTCGGCATCCTGCTCTCACCGGTCTTCGCGGGGCTTGCCATGGCGCTGTCGAGCGTCAGCGTTGTCACCAATGCGCTCAGGCTGAAGCGCTTCCGGGTTCCGGCCGCCGAGGGGGAGGTCTGAGATGAATATCGGTGAAGCGGCCGCCCGCTCCGGCGTCAGCGCCAAGATGATCCGCTATTACGAGAGCATCGGCCTGATCGCCGCGCCCGCCCGCAGCGCGGCGCAGTACCGGGTCTATGCCGACGAGGACGTGCATGCGCTGCGTTTCGTGCGCCGCTCGCGCGATCTCGGCTTCTCGCTGGAGGAGACGCGCGAATTGCTGGCGCTCTGGCACGACAAGAGCCGGGCCAGCGCCGATGTGAAGAGCCTCGCCATGGCGCATGTGCGCGAACTGGAAGAAAAGGCGGCCGAGCTCAAGGCGATGGCCGACACGCTCAGGCATCTGGCGACGCATTGTCATGGCGACCAGCGCCCCGATTGTCCGATCCTGGCCGATTTCGCCGCCGCGCCGGCGGCGCGGGCCAAAGCCTGAGGCGCCTTTCCGTCATGCGCCGGGCGGCTGGACGCAGATGCGCCGGCTTGCTCATATGCGGCCTCG
Source organism: Bosea sp. (in: a-proteobacteria) (assembly GCF_023953965.1). Taxonomy (NCBI): domain Bacteria; kingdom Pseudomonadati; phylum Pseudomonadota; class Alphaproteobacteria; order Hyphomicrobiales; family Alloboseaceae; genus Allobosea; species Allobosea sp. The sequence goes on along the minus strand of NZ_JAMLIX010000002.1, from coordinate 1,058,585 downwards.
ACGAGGGGCAGAGCGACCATGGACAATCGAAACGATCTCTGGCGGCATGTCGATGCGCATAAGGAGCGCCTGATCGCGCTCTCCGACCGGGTCTGGGGCATGCCCGAGGTGTGCTACACCGAGAAGCGCTCGGTGGCCGAGCATGTCGCCGAGCTGAAGCACCAGGGCTTCCGCCTCACCGAGAACGTCGCCGGCATCCCGACCGCCGTGATCGGCGAGGCCGGCGAAGGCGGCCCGGTCATCGCCTTCCTCGGCGAGTACGACGCCCTGCCCGGCCTGTCGCAGGAGGCCGGCCTCGCCGAGCACAGGCAGATCGAGGCCGGCGGCCACGGCCATGGCTGCGGCCACAACCTCCTGGGCTCGGCCGCCCTGCTCGCGGCGGTGGCGATGAAGGCGTGGCTCGCCGAAAACGGTATCCCCGGCCGCGTGCGCTACTATGGCTGCCCGGCCGAGGAAGGCGGCGCCGGCAAGGCCTTCATGGTCCGGGCCGGCGCCTTCGACGATGCCGATGTCGCCATCTCCTGGCACCCGGCCAGCGTCTGGGAGGTCGCGCCGGCGCTGGCGCTCGCCAACACCCGCGCCGATTTCGTCTTCACCGGCCGCGCCGCGCATGCGGCCGCCTCGCCCCATCTCGGCCGCTCGGCGCTCGATGCGGTGGAACTCATGAATGTCGGCGTCAACTACATGCGCGAGCATATGCCGAGCGATGCGCGCGTGCATTATGCCCTGCTCGACACCGGCGGCATCGCGCCGAACGTCGTGCAGGCCCATGCCCGCGTCCGCTACTCGATCCGCGCGCGCGACCTGCGCGGCATGCTGGAGCTCGTCCAGCGCGTGAAGAAGATCGCCGAAGGCGCGGCGCTGATGACGGAAACCCGGATGGAGATGCGCGTGATCAGCGCCGTTTCCGACCTCGTCGCCAACACGCCGCTCGAGGACGCCATGCACAAGGTGATGGAGGAGCTCGGCCCGCCGCCTTTCGACGATGCCGACAGGGCCTTCGCCGAAACGATCCGGGCCACGCTCTCGCCGCAGGACATCGCCGCGATCTGGCGCGCCATCGGCATGCCCGACAGCGGCGTGGCGCTCGCCGATTTCCTCGTCCCGCGCGACGTCCGGCGCAATCCGGCGATCGGCTCGACCGATATCGGCGATGTCAGCTGGGTCGTGCCGACCGTGCAGGCCCATGCGCCGACGGTGGCGTTCGGCACGCCGTTCCACACCTGGCAGGTGGTGGCGCAGGGCAAGGCGCCCGCCGCCCACAAGGCGATGGTGCATGTCGCCAAGGCGATGGCCGCGACCGGCGCCGCCGTGCTGAGCGATCCGGCCCTGATGGAAGCCGCCAAGGCCGACCACAAGGCGCGGCTGGGCAAGGAAGGCTACATCTCGCCGCTGCCGCCGGAGGTTAAGCCGCCGCTGACGATGTCGCTGGGGTGATTGAACGAACACATATGATCCGGGAGAATGGGCCTTAAGCCGCCAGCCGGCGGAAGCGCCCGCCCGGAGCAGCCATGGACCCCGCAGAAGACGCAGAAGACGGGTTGGGCCGGCATCACCGCCTCGCCAGCGGCCGGGCCGATTCCGCCGTTCCCGAACCGGTCGATCTCGCCGGCTATGTGCTGGACGAGCAGTTCGGCTTCCTGTTGCGCCAGATCCAGCAGCGCTATGTCGCGATGTTCCTCGAGATGATGGGGCCGGACGGGCCGACGCCGCCGCAATTCGCCACGCTGTGCCGGCTCGCCGCCGACGGGCGGATATCCCAGAACCAGCTCGGCCGCATGACCGCGATGGACCCGGCCACGATCCGCGGCGTGGTGACGCGGCTGGAAGAACGTGGCCTCGTCGAGCGCCTGAACGATCCCGACGACAAGCGGCGCGTTCTGGTCCAGCTCAGTCCGCGCGGACGCGAGCAGCTGCCCGGCTACATCGTGCGCGCCAAGGCGATCACCATCGCCGCGCTCGATCCGATGGAGGCGCAGGAGGTTACGCCGCTGCTCGATCTGATGCGGCGCCTGCTCTCAGGCTTCAGAGCGCCAGATACTGGCGCCGCGCCGCCTCGTCGTCCTTGAGCGCGGCCATCGTGCCGTCGAAGCGGATCAGCCCCTTCTCGATGATGACGGCGCGGTCGGCGATGTCGCCGGCGAAATGCAGGTTCTGCTCGCAGAGCAGGACCGAAAGCCCCTCGCCCTTCAGCAGGCGGATGGTCCTGGCCATCGCCTCGACGATGACGGGGGCGAGGCCCTCCGAGGGCTCGTCGAGCAGGAGCAGGCGCGGATTGCCCATCAGCGTGCGGGCGATGGTCAGCATCTGCTGCTCGCCGCCCGACATCGCCCCGCCCGGCCGCTCGCGCATGCGGCCGAGATTGGGGAAGAGATCGAACAGACGCTCCGGCGTCCAGTGCGGCGCTCCCTCACGCGGCGGCTGGCGGCCGACCTCGAGGTTTTCCATCACGTCGAGATCGGAGAAGACGCGCCGGTCCTCCGGCACATAGCCGATGCCGAGGCGGGCGATTCGATGGGGCTCGCGGCCGGCGATGTCCTTGCCCTCGAAGCGGATCGTGCCTTGCGGCTCAGGCACCAGGCCCATCACCGTCTTCAGCGTCGTCGACTTGCCGGCGCCGTTGCGGCCCATCAGCGCGACGACCTCGCCATGCCCGACCGCGAAGCCGACGCCGTGCAGGATCTTGGCGCGGCCATACCAGGCCTCGACGCCGGAAAGTTCGAGGAGCGCCGCCATCAATGCCCCCCCGAGGCTAAGCCGGTGCCGAGATAGACTTCGCGCACCCTTGGGTCGCCACGCACCTCGGCGCCGGTGCCGGACGCGATCAGCCGGCCGTGATCGAGCACCAGCACGCGGTCGGCATGGGCGAAGACGACATCCATGTCGTGCTCGGTGAACAGCACGGCGATGCCGCGTTCCCGCGCGATGCGGGCGGTCAGCGCCATCAGTTCGATGCGCTCCTGCGGCGCCATGCCGGCGGTCGGCTCGTCCATCAGCAGGAGCTTGGGCGCATTGGCGAGCGCGACCGCGAGCTCGACGCGCTTCAGATCGCCATAGGCGAGCACGCCGCAGGCGCGCCCGGCCTGCTCGCGCATGCCGACCTGATCGAGCAGCGCGTCGGCCGCTGCGCCATGGCGCCGGTCGGCCCGGCCGATGAGGCGCCAGCTCTCGCCGGCATGCGAGGTCAGCGCCGTCTGGACGTTCTCGCGCACGGTCATCGAGGCGAAGGTCGCGGTGATCTGGAAGGTGCGGCCGACGCCGAGGCGCCAGACCTTGCGCGGCGCGAGTCCGGTGATGGCACGGCCGGCGAGGAAGACCTCGCCGCGATCGGGCCTGAGCTGGCCGTTCAGCATGTTGAAGCAGGTCGTCTTGCCGGCGCCGTTGGGGCCGATCAGCGCGACGAGCCTTCCGGCCTCGACCGAAAACGAGACGCCGTCGACCGCCTTCACGCCGCCGAAGGACCGGGCGAGGTCGCGCGCTTCCAGCACCGCGATCATGCCGCCGCCCGCCTGGCGCGCCAGTACAGCCAGGTGCCGACGAGGCCGCGCGGGAACAGCACGACGAGCAGCACGATCGAGAGCCCGAGGACGAAGCGCCAATAGGCCGTCAGCTTCATCAATTGCTCGTTGAGGCCCATATAGGCGAAGGCGCCGACGACGGGGCCCGCGACCGTCTGCACGCCGCCGAGCAGCACCATCAGCAGGGCATCGACCGAGCGCGGAATGCCCATATAGGTCGGGAAGACCGACCCCTTCGAGAAGGCGAAGAGGCCGCCGGCGATGCCGGCCGCAACCGCGGCGACGATGAAACCCGCCCATTGCAGGCGCCCGACATCGAGCCCGATCGCTTCGGCCCGCAAGGGGCTGTCGCGGCCGGCGCGCAAGGCGTAGCCGAAGGGGGCGAAGATGATCACGCGCAGCGCCAGGACGACGAGCACGGCTATGGCGAGCGCGAGATAGTAGAATGCCGTCGCGGAGGCCGCCCAGGCCGAGGGCCAGACACCGAGGATGCCGTTGTCGCCGCCGGTCAGCTCCACCCATTGGAAGGCGGTCGCCCAGGCGATCTGGGCGAAGGCCAAGGTCAGCATGGCGAGATAGACGCCGGAGAGCCGCACGCAGAACCAGCCGAAGATCGCGCCTGCGACACCCGCCATCAGCGGCGCCGCCACCAGGGCCGGCTCCATCGAGGCGCCCAGCCATTTCACGGCCAGCGCCGCGCCATAGGCGCCGAGGCCGAAATAGGCGGCATGGCCGAAGGAAATGATGCCGCCCGGCCCCATCAGCAGATGCAGCGAGGCGGCGAAGACCGCGAAGATGGTCAGATCGGTCAGCGTCAGGATCAGGTGATCCGGCACGGCGAGCGGCGCGAGGACCAGAAGGCCGAGCGCCACCGCGCCGAACGCCTTGGCCCCGCCGTCGGCCGGGCTCAGCAGGAAAAGCCCGCCGGCCGCGCCGCGCGGCTCGGCGCCGGCCTTGCCGAGCAGGCCGTGCGGCCGCACGATCAGCACCGCCGCCATCACCAGGAAGACCAGGACGAGCGTGATCTTGGGCAGGATCAGGATGCCGAAGGCATGGAGCACGCCGATCAGCACGGCGGCGAGATAGGCGCCCGCCACGCTGCCGAGCCCGCCGACGACCACCACCACGAAGGCTTCGGCGATCATCGAGAGGTCCATGTGCAGGTTGATCGCCTCGCGCGGGAGCTGAAGCGCGCCGCCCAGCCCCGCCAGCGCCGCGCCGAAGGCGAAGACCGAGGTGAAGAGCAGGCGCTGGTCGACGCCGAGCGCGCCCACCATCTCGCGGTCCTGCGTCGCGGCGCGGATCAGCACGCCCCAGCGCGTCCGGTGGAACAGGAGCCAGATCAGGCCGAGCACGACCGGCCCGACGGCGATCAGGAAAAGCTCGTAGCTCGGGAAACGGCTGTCGAACAGGATGACGAAGCTGCGCAGGCCCGGCGCGCGCGGGCCGAGCTTGTCCTCCGGCCCCCAGGCCGCCAGCGCGATGTCCTGCACCATCAGCACGACGCCGAAGGTGGCGAGCAGCTGGAACAGCTCCGGCGCCTGATAGATCCGGCGCAGGATCAGGACCTCGATCAGCGCGCCGACGAACCCGGTGAGAACGACGGCGAGGACGACGCCGCCCCAGAAGCCGATCGGCGCGGCCGGGCCGAGCCAGGTCACCAGCGTGAAGGCGAGATAGCCGCCCAGCATGTAGAGCGAGCCATGGGCGAAGTTCACGATGCGGGTGACGCCGAAGATGATCGACAGCCCGCACGCCACCAGGAACAGCGACGAGGCCGAGGCCAGACCGTTCAGCGTCTGGGTGAGGACGAGATCCAGCATGTCGTCTCGGGCGGGGCCTGCCTGGATAGAAACCTGTCCGTCATCCCGGACAAGCGGCTTGCAAGCCGCCCCGATCCGGAATCCATCATGAAACTCGACACCCTATGATGGATTCCGGGTCAAGCCCGTAATGACGGAATCATCCCGTATGGCCAAGCTCAGGCGCCCGGGCGCAGCTTGCGGACCTCGTCGTCGCTGGGCAGGTACTTCGCGCCGTCGCGATAGCTCCAGTCGACCATCACGCCCTTGCCGTCGCGCAGCGCGCTCTTGCCGACATAGGCGCCGAGCGTCGACTGGTGGTCGATCTTGCGGAACTCGACCGGGCCGAAGGCCGAGCCGAAACTCAGGCCCTCGAAGGCGTCGACGAGCTTCTCGTTGTCGGTCGTGCCGGCCTTCGCCAGCGCGGCGGCGATCGCCTTCACCGTCTCGTAGCCGACGATCGAGCCCAGCCGCGGATAATCGCCGTATTTCGCCTTGTAGGCGTCGCGGAACCTGACGTGCTCCGGCGTCTGAAGATCGGCATGAGGGTAGCCGGTGATGATCCAGCCCTCCGGCGTCTCGGCGCCGAGGGTGTCGAGATATTCCGGCTCCCCGGTCAGCATCGAGACGACGTTGCGCCCCTCGAACAGGCCGCGCGTGTTGCCGGCGCGGACGAAATTGGCGAGGTCGACGGCGAAGGTGACGTTGAAGATCGCCTCCGGCTTGGCCGCCTCCAGCGCCTGGACGGTGGCGCCGGCATCGATGCGGCCGAGCGCCGGGAACTGCTCGGCGACGAAGGTCACGTCGGGGCGCGCCTTCAGGAGCAGTTCCTTGAACCATTTCACCGCCGACTGGCCGTATTCGTAGTTCGGCGCGACGATCGCCCATTTCTTGGCCGGGAGCTTCGCCGCCTCCTCGACCAGCATCGCCGCCTGCATGTAGGTCGAGGGCCGCAGGCGGAAGGTGTAGCGGTTGCCCTGCGACCAGACGAGCGCGTCGGCCAAGGGCTCGGACGCGACATAAAGCCGCTTGTTCTGCCTGGCGTAGTCGGCGAGCGCCAGGCCGACATTGGAGAGGAAGCCGCCGGCGATGATGTCGACCTTGCCCGCGGTCACGAGATCGGCGGCGTGGCGCACCGCGTCCTCGGGCTTGCCGGCATCGTCGCGGAACACCGTCTCGAGCTTGCGGCCGAGCACGCCGCCGGCGGCGTTGATCTGGTCCTGCGCCAGCTCCCAGCCCTGGCGATAGGGTTTCAGGAAGGCCGGCTGGGCGGTATAGCTGTTGATCTCGCCGATCCGGATCGGCCCCGCACCCTGGGCGCGGGCCAGCGAGGGAACGCCGAGGGCAAGCGTGCCCGCGACGAAACGGCGGCGGTCGATCTGCATCAGGGGTGTCCTTCGCCTCGCTTACGGCTGCAATCCGCGCCGATATACCGTTCCAAGGGTGGCTGGAGCGGATTTCATATGCATGCATATGAATAGGTGCGGCAGCGTGTTTGTCAATCCGGTTTTTGCATTGCAGCGGATAGCCGGGCGGCCTACGGCGAAGGCCGATGGCCGGCGAAACACGGAAAAGCCCTTGAATCGGAATGAAAAATTCCCTGCCTGAAAATAAGTCAGCAATACTTCCCCTTCCCTCTTGCCGGGTTGCGGGAGGCTGCTTATCTGAATTGCAGCGCAGCAGAGATGTTGCGCCGCCCTCCTTGGGCGTTTCCTCCCTCGACTTCGGGCTGCGCTTCGCGCAGCCCTTTTTTCTGGGCTGAACCGCGTTGCTTTCACCAGCGCCGGCCATAGGCCCAGGGCGGCCCGCCGAAGGAGGCGTCGAACCGGTCGAAGCGATGGCGCCGCTCCGCCGCCCGGTCGAGATCGAGCTGCAGCAGGCAGTTCGAGAAGGCGTCGCTGGGCGCGCGGAAACCGAAGGCGCGGCAGCGCGCTTCATCCATGGCGCGATAATCGGCGTCCGTGGTCACGCAGCCGCCGAGCGCGAGGGCCAGCATCGTGCCGGCGGCAAGCCTGATGATCTTCATCGCGCTTCTCCTCTCGCTAGTCCGTCCTACGCACCGAGGGCCTTGCGGTTCCCAAAGCCAGGTCAGCGCGAGAACCGGATCGGCACGGCGAGCGCGATCGCGCTGCCGCCCACTCCCTCCGGGGGAGCCGGAACGGGGCTGGCGCGGCGGATCATCGCGACCGCCTCCCCGTCCAGCGCCGCATCGCCAGAGCCGCGCAGGAGCCGGGCCGAGAGCACGCGCCCGCCACGGTCGATGCTGAAGGCGACCTGCACCGTACCGGGGCTGGCTCCGCCGGGGAAGCGCTTGTAGCGGTTGAGATGGGCCATCAGCGAACCCCGCCAGCTCGCGGTCGCGGCCGGAGACGGCGAGGAGGCGCCGGAAGCAGGTGCCGCCGCACGGGGCGCGGCTTGCGCCTGCGCGACCGGCGCGGTTGTCTGCTCGGCTTTCGGCTTGTCGGGCCGGACCGGCTTCTTCTTCTCGACGACCCTGGGTTTCGGCTTCGGCCTGGGTTTCACCTCCGGCGGCGGCGGCTTCGCCTCCTCCTTCGGTGGCGGCGTCAGGACGGCTAGAGCATCCGGCAGCGGCGGCAGCTCGGGAATCGGGATATCGAGCTCCGGCACCGCGACCGGCTCGGGTTCCGGCGGCGGCTCGATCTCGCTTGGCGTCTCGACCGGCTCGGGCGGCGGCGGTTCGGGCTCCGGCTGGGCCTCGGTCATCTCCGGGCCCGGCGCGACCTCCTGGGGAGGCGTCTCGGGCGCGACGGCCAGCGGCGAAAGCTCGATCATCACGGCGGCGGGAGGCGCTCCCATCGCCGCCTCGGCGCGCTGCCAGTTGGCGATGACCCAGCCGGCCGTGCCGTGGGCGCCGGCCACGATCAGCGCCGCCAGGCTCCAGCGCAGCGCCGCCGGCGCGAAACGCGAGATCGCGGGGCGTTCCAGGCTCATCATGGCTTCGGCTCCGCGGCGGCGCCCTGCCCGGTATCCTCGAGCCCGACCAGCGCGATCTTGAGATAGCCGGCATTGCGCAGGAGGTTCATCACCTCCATCAGCTCGCGATAGGCGACGGCGCCGTCGGCGCGCAGGAAGACCCGCTGCTCGCGGTCATGCCCCGTCCGCTGGTCGAGCGTCGCCTGCAGGGCCTCGCGCGGCACGCCGTCATTGCCGAGCGCGAGCGAGAGATCGCCCTTCACCGTCAGGAAGACCGGCGTGTCCGGCCGCGGCTGCGGCTGCGCGTTCGAGACCGGCAGGTCGACGGCGACATCGACGGTCGAGAGCGGCGCCGCCACCATGAAGATGATCAGCAGCACGAGGATGACGTCGATGAACGGCGTGACGTTGATGTCGCTGACCTCGCCGAGGTCGCCGTCCTGCGGCTCCTTGAGGGAAACGCCCATGGCTCACTCCGCCGCCGCGAGCGGCGCAGCCTTGCGCCCGCGGCGCTCCAGATCGCGCGAGAGATGGCGCAGGATCTCGCCCGAGGCATCGGACAGCGTGGCGCGGTAGCCGGTGATGGCGCGGGCGAAGACGTTGTAGATGATGACGGCGGGAATCGCGGCGACGAGGCCGATCGCCGTCGCCAGCAGCGCCTCGGCGATGCTCGGCGCGACGACGGCGAGATTGGTCGTCCTGGCCTGGCTGATGCCGATGAAGGCGTTCATGATGCCCCAGACCGTGCCGAACAGGCCGACGAAGGGCGCGGTCGAGCCGATCGTGGCGAGAAGGCCGGTGCCGCGCGCCATGGCGCGGCCGGCGCGCGCCTCGATCCGGGAGAGCGCGATGGCGACGCGCTCCTTGGTGCCGTCCTCGCCGAGATCGGCCGAGCGGCGCGTCTCGGCCAGCGCCGCCGACAGCAACTGGCCGACGGCGCCGCGCAGCTTGCCGCTCTTGCCGGCGGCCGCTCCGGCCGCCTCGCCGAGGCTGTCCGCCGCCTCGATGCGCCTGAGCGCCCGGCCGGCGGAGCGCTTGGCCGCCGCGAGCTCCATCGCCTTGGCGAGCCAGATCGTCCAGGTCACGAGCGAGGCGAAGGCGAGCCCGAGCATCACCGCCTTCACGACGATGTCGGCGGCCATGAACATGCCCCACGGGGACAGATCATGCGGCAGCGTCGCCATCGCGGGCGGCGCAGCCGTCTCGGCGGGCGCCAGCGGCGGATGGGCGCTCATCGGCGGGTTGATGCCGAGCCCAGGCAGCGTGGGCGGCAGGGGTTCGGCAGGCTGCCCGGGCTCCTGGGCCTGGGCCACCACGGACAGGCTCACCGCGACGAGAGCCAGACGAAACGCACGCATCATCACCCGATCCAGTCTCATCCGGAGCGCCCCCGGCCCATGCCGGCTGCGCCCTTGCGCAGGCCTCTCCCCAGTCTGGAGGATTGGCGCTTCCTCATTGGAATCATTACAAAAAAAGACAGGCAGCAGCGCTGCCGCGCATGCGATACGCCTGTTCGAATCGGATCGGCATGTCAAGGTGAAGCAGCTTGCCGACCACGCCTTCGGCAGGGCGGAAGCCGCGCATTCCAAGGCCCGCCCGCGCTTCCCGACAGCTACTACATATCCGCCATTCGGTGAATGCAGAACGCTGCCGCGGCCCGATCCGTCAGTCCCGTCCGGGCCGGTCGATCTCGGCCTGCAGCGCCGCCAGGTGCTCGGCGGCAGCGTCGGCCGCGGCCCGCTCGACGGCGCGGAAACGCAGGATCAGGGCTTCTCCGAGCGCGGTCAGCCGTGCGCCCCCGCCATCGCGGCCGCCGATCCGGCGCTCGACCACCGGCTTGCCGAAGAGCAGGTTAAGCTCCTCGACCAGCTCCCAGGCGCGCCGATAGGACATCTCCATCGCCCGGCCGGCCGCGGAGATGGAGCCATGCGCCGCGATGTTCTCGAGCAGGGCGATCTTGCCGGGGCCGATCCGGCCTTCCGGGTCGAGCTGGATGCGCAGGCTGAGCGAGGGCACCGCCGCCTCTCAGGAGGCTCTGGCCAGGGTGCTCCGCTCAACCTCTCCGCAGGCGGAAAGCCAGATCGCCGCGACCTCTTCGATGCCGGTCCGGTCGTCGGCGTCGAAGCGCCCCGGTGACGGGCTGTCGAGATCGATCACGCCGATGATGCCGTCGCGGCCGTGCAACGGCACCACGAGCTCCGAGCGCGAGGCAAAATCGCAGGCGATATGGCCGGGGAAGGCCTGAACGTCCTCGACGAGAATCGAGCAGCCGCGCGCGACCGCCGTACCGCAGACGCCCTTGCCGACCGGGATGCGGACGCAGGCCGGCCTGCCCTGGAACGGCCCGAGCACGAGCTCGCCGCCGCGCATGAAGTAGAAGCCGGCCCAGTTCAGGTCCGGCATCGCCTGGAACAGCAGGGCCGAGGTGTTGGCGGCGTTGGCGATGGGGTCGCTCTCGCCGGCGAGCAGGGCTTCGAGCTGCGCCGCGAGCGCGCGGTAGAATTCCGGCTTGCTGCCACTGTCGATGCTGCGTGCCTCGAACATGATCCTCGCGCCTCCGCCGCTCGATCGCCGTGCGTCCTGTCGGACGCAAAGTGGCGATTTGGCTTTTGTTTCAGCATCCGATTGTTCCGGAAAGTGGATTCCACTTTTCGGTCCGATGCTCTAGCCGGTGCCGGTCCTAGCACCATCCACCCGCGCGCGCCACCGACGCTCGCCCCGGCGGCAGGCGCAACGAGGCCGATCCTAGAACGGGATGTCGTCGTCGAGATGGCTGGAGGACGAGCGCCCGCCCCCGCCGCCGCCGCTCGACATGGCCGGCTGGCGCGAGCCGCCGCCGCCCATCGCGCCGGAACGGCCGAAGGAGCCGCCGCCCGAGCGGTCCTCCACGTAGCCGCCGCCCCCGCCGCCCTCGCCATATTCGTCGGAGCCGCCCTGGCGGCTGTCGAGGATGGTGAGCTCGCCGCGGAAACGCTGCAGCACGATCTCGGTGGTGTATTTCTCGACGCCGGACTGGTCCTGCCATTTCCGGGTCTGAAGCTGGCCCTCGATATAAACCTTCGAGCCCTTCTTCAGATACTGCTCGGCCACCTTCGCCAGGTTCTCGTTGAAGATCACGACCGAGTGCCACTCGGTGCGTTCCTTGCGCTCGCCGCTCTGCTTGTCGCGCCAGGTCTCGGAGGTGGCGATGCGCAGATTGACGACGGGCTCGCCGCTGCCCAGCCGACGCACCTCGGGATCGCGCCCGAGATTGCCGATCAGAATGACCTTGTTGACGCTACCAGCCATGACAGGCTCCACTTCCTGCGCACTTCATCACCGAACCGGCCTCTTGACCGACGCCGAACCCTATCGGCCAGTGCAATCAATTGCAATGATGTTCTTGCTTTGTTCGAGAGCCGCCGGCAAGGTTTTCCCCTGTTCGTTCGGCAGCGGCGCCTCGTTCGCAGCGCGAAACGAAACGACCCGGCGGGCGGGGCCTGCCGGGTCGCGAAATGAGGATAGTCGCCGAGGCTTCAGCCGCGCGGCGCGAAGGCCTTGAGCGCGGCGGCGGCGAGCGCCGATTTCAGCGCGGCGCCGAGCACGAAGGGCATGGCGCCCAGCGCGATCGCCTTGGGCAGGCCGATCAGGACGGAAAGCCAGGCCGTGCCGATCACCAGGCACAGCGCGTTGCCGATGAGCATGGCGGCGAAGGCGAGGCCGACGCGGTTGCCGTTCCAGCCCCGCTGCGCGAGCCACCCGGTCAGCGCCGCGGCGAAGGGGAAGGCCAACAGATAGCCGCCGGTCGGGGCGACGAAATAGGCCACGCCGCCGGCCCCGGCCAGGACCGGCAGGCCGATGAGGCCCTGCATCAGCCAGGCGACGACGGTGACGGCGCCCAGCCGCCAGCCATAGAGCGCGCCGATCAGCGTCACGGCGAAGGTCTGCATCGTCATCGGCACCGGATACATCGGCACCTTGATCTGCGAGGACAGTGCCAGCAGAAGGCTGCCGACGATCACGGCCCCGGCCTGCCAGGCGAGCGAGCGGCTTTCCAGCCGCAGCGGGCTGAACGGGCGGCTGAGGGCAAGGTCGGTCATGGTCGCTCCTGTGTCGGGATCGAATTGTCGATGATCTTGATGTTCGATGCGGGAGGAAGTCCATATCCCGGCGGAAAAGGCAAGCGTCACCGCGGAGGCCGGATCGCGACCCGCGTCGAGCGTCGCCTTGCGCGCGGCTGCTGACGTTTTCTGTCAGGATGACGGCAGCAGCGCGCGCGGCTGCATGCTATTCATGCCGGGCAGAACGCCGCGAGGCTGGAAAGGCCCGGCATTTGCCTTATCTCTAGGCTTCTCCGATACGGACGCCCCGATGGCCCGCAAGACCGATACCGCCGCCCGAACGGCTGCCCAGCAGGCTGCCGCTCTCGAAGACATGTTCGACCGCAACCAGGTGGCGGACCCGAACCTGCGCGTCATCTGCGTGCGCGGTGCGCGCGAGCACAACCTCAAGAACGTCGACCTCGCGATTCCGCGCGACAGGCTCGTGGTGTTCACCGGGCTTTCGGGCTCGGGCAAGTCCTCGCTCGCCTTCGACACGATCTATGCGGAAGGCCAGCGCCGCTATGTCGAGTCGCTCTCGGCCTATGCCCGCCAGTTCCTCGAGATGATGCAGAAGCCGGATGTCGACCAGATCGACGGGCTCTCGCCCGCCATCTCGATCGAGCAGAAGACGACCTCGAAGAACCCGCGCTCGACGGTCGGCACCGTCACCGAGATCCACGACTATATGCGCCTGCTCTGGGCGCGCGCCGGCATCCCCTATTCGCCGGCGACCGGCCTGCCGATCGAGAGCCAGACCGTGCAGCAGATGGTGGATCGCCTGACCGAGCTGCCGGAGAAGACGCGCGGCTACCTGCTCGCGCCCGTCGTGCGCGGCCGCAAGGGCGAGTTCCGCAAGGAGATGGCCGACTGGCTGAAGCGCGGCTTCCAGCGCGTCAAGGTCAATGGCGAATTCTACGAGATCCCGGACGCCCCGGCGCTGGACAAGAAGTTCAAGCACGACATCGACGTGGTCGTCGACCGCATCGTGATCCGGCCCGATCTCGGCGCGCGCCTCGCCGACTCGCTGGAGCAGGCGCTGGAGCTGACCGACGGCATCGCGGTTTTCGAGTATGCGGACGAAAAGCTCGATAACGGCGAGGCCAAGCGCGTCACCTTCTCTTCCAAGTTCGCCTGCCCGGTCTCCGGCTTCACCATCCCCGAGATCGAGCCCAGGCTGTTCTCGTTCAACAACCCCTTCGGCGCCTGCCCGGCCTGCGACGGCCTCGGCCACGAGATGCGGATCGATCCGGACATGATCGTGCCGGACCATTCGCTGACGCTGAAGAAGGGCGCCATCGCTCCCTGGGCCAAGTCGACCTCGCCCTATTACGGGCAGACGCTGGAAGCGCTCGCCAAGCATTTCGGCTTCTCGATGACCAAGCCCTGGTCCGAGCTGCCGGAAAGCGCGCGCAACGCCATCCTGTTCGGCACCGGCACGGAAGCCGTGCGCATGGCCTATCACGACGGGCTGCGGTCCTACGAGGTGAAGAAGCCCTTCGAGGGCGTCATCACCAATATGGAGCGGCGCTGGAAGGAGACCGAGTCGGACTGGGCGCGCGAGGAGATCGGCCGCTTCATGTCCGAGACGCCCTGCGCCGCCTGCGACGGCTATCGCCTCAAGCCCGAGGCGCTGGCGGTGAAGATCGACGGCCGCCATATCGGCGAGGTCTCGAAGCTCTCGGTCAAGGACGCGCTGGACTGGGTCAGCGCCCTGCCCGCGCGGCTCTCGAAGAAGCAGAACGAGATCGCCCCGCGCATCCTCAAGGAGATCCGCGACCGGCTGACCTTCCTGCTCGATGTCGGGCTGGAATATCTCACCCTCGCCCGCGCCTCCGGCACCCTTTCGGGGGGCGAGAGCCAGCGCATTCGGCTCGCCTCGCAGATCGGCTCGGGGCTGACCGGCGTGCTCTATGTGCTGGACGAGCCCTCGATCGGCCTGCACCAGCGCGACAACGAGCGCCTGCTCGGCACGCTGCGGCGCCTGCGCGACCTCGGCAACACCGTGATCGTGGTCGAGCATGACGAGGACGCGATCCTGACGGCCGACTACGTCGTCGATGTCGGCCCGGGCGCCGGCATCCATGGCGGCGAGATCGTCGCGCAGGGCACGCCGCAGGACATCCTCGACAATCCCAACTCGCTCACCGGCAAATACCTCACCGGCGAGATGAGCGTGCCGGTGCCGCCGAAGCGCCGCAAGGCGCAGAAGGGGCGCTCGCTCAAGATCGTCGGCGCGCGCGGCAACAACCTGAAAAACGTCGACGTCGAGATCCCGCTCGGCCTGTTCACCTGCATCACCGGCGTCTCCGGCGGCGGCAAGTCGACGCTCGTCATCGACACGCTCTACAGGGCGGTGGCGCGCAAGCTGAACGGCTCGATCGAGCATCCCGCCCCGCACGACCGCATCGAGGGCATGGAGCATCTCGACAAGGTCATCGACATCGACCAGTCGCCGATCGGCCGCACGCCGCGCTCGAACCCGGCGACCTATACCGGCGCCTTCACGCCGATCCGCGAATGGTTCGCCGGGCTGCCGGAGGCGAAGGCGCGCGGCTACCAGGCCGGGCGCTTCTCCTTCAACGTCAAGGGCGGGCGCTGCGAGGCCTGCCAGGGCGACGGCGTCATCAAGATCGAGATGCACTTCCTGCCGGATGTCTACGTCACCTGCGACGTCTGCAAGGGCAAGCGCTACGACCGCGAGACGCTGGAGGTGAAATACCGCGACATGTCGATCGCGGACGTGCTCGACATGTCGGTCGAGGAGGCGAAGGGCCTGTTCAAGGCGGTGCCCTCGATCCGCGACAAGATGGAGACGCTGGCCCGCGTCGGCCTGGACTACGTCAAGGTCGGACAGCAGGCGACGACGCTGTCGGGCGGCGAGGCGCAGCGCGTCAAGCTCTCCAAGGAACTGTCGAAGCGCGCCACCGGCCGCACCCTCTACATCCTCGACGAGCCGACCACGGGCCTGCATTTCCACGACGTCGCCAAGCTGATGGAGGTGCTGCACGAGCTGGTCGACCAGGGCAATTCGGTGGTGGTGATCGAGCACAATCTCGAGGTGATCAAGACAGCCGACTGGATCATCGACATGGGCCCCGAAGGCGGCGACGGCGGCGGCGAGGTGGTGGCGCAGGGCACGCCGGAAGAGATCGTGCGCACGGCCAAGGGCCACACCGCGCGCTTCCTGAAGGAGGTGCTGGAGAGGCGGCCGATCAGAAAGGGCAAGGCGGTGACGCGGCAGGCGGCGGAGTAGGCCGGCGCCCCCTCAGAACCGGTCGACGATCGTTACCCCTGTCCCCTCGAATCGATCCATCGCCATCAGCGCGGGGATCGATTCGGCAAGCGTGATGCGCCGGCCGACGAGCTGCTGCGGGGTGAGCTTGCCGGCGCTGATCATCTCGAGCATCGCGCCATAGCGATGTGCCTGCATGCCGCGGCTGCCGAGGATCTCGAGCTCGTTGGCGATGACCTGCGCCATCGGGATCGGCGGCGTCGCCTGCTCCGCCAGCAGGAGCCCGACCTGGACATGCCGGCCGCGCTTGCGCAGATTCGCCACCGAGTTGAAGCAGGTCTGGGGAGAGCCCAACGCATCGAGCGAGAGATGGGCGCCGCCGCCGGTTGCGTCGCGCACCGCCGCGACGACATCGGGCACCGTCGCGGCATTGATCGCGACCGAAGCGCCGACCGCGCGGGCGAGGCGCAGCTTGTCGTCGGAGATGTCGACCGCGACGACATTCGCCCCGAGCGCGGCGGCGATCATGATCGCCGACAGGCCGACGCCGCCGCAGCCATGCACCGCGACCCATTGCCCGGCCGTGGCCCTGCCCTGGTCGACCACCGCCCGGAAGGAGGTGACGAAGCGGCAGCCGAGGCTGGCGGCCGTGGCAAAGTCGATTTCCTCCGGCAGGCGCACGAGGTTGAGGTCGGCCCGGTCGATCCGGACATATTCGGCGAACGAGCCCCAATGGGTGAAGCCGGGCTGGAACTGGTGGTCACAGACCTGCTGGTTGCCGGAATGGCATTGCGGACAGGCGCCGCAGCCGGCGACGAAGGGCACGGTGACGCGGTCGCCCTCGCGGAAGCGGACGACGCTGCGCCCGACCGCCGCGATCACCCCGGCGAGCTCATGGCCCGGCACATGCGGCAGGCGGATGTCGGGGTCGTGCCCGACCCAGCCATGCCAGTCGCTGCGGCACAGGCCCGTCGCCTCGACCTTGATGACGACGCCGTGCGGCTCCGGCGCCGGATCGGGCAGGATGCGCAGCGCGGGAGCCTGCCCGAAGGCTTCGTAGACGACGGCTTTCATCGCGCATGCGCTCCTCGATTGCGCTCTTCTCATGGGGCAGCGGCGCCGGAATCGTCAATCGCGCAGCAGCGCCCGGGCGGTCAGACGCCCTTAAGATTCCGGGCCTAGAGTCCCGGGACCCGCCGTCATCGGCGGGTTTTTCGAGGACGGCCGCGAAACATCCATGAGCGACAGCGTCCACGGCCCGACGATCGGCGACAGCGCCCCCTCCGCCGCCTTCGGCGGCGTCCTCGCCGGCTGCGGGCTGTTCGTGCTGATCCTGTCGCTCCAGCCCTTCGCCGCCCCGCCGGAAGCGACCGCGCCCGTCGAATCGACCGGCAACATCGTCAACCAGATCGGCTGGTTCGGGCTCGGCCTCGTCTTCCTCGCGGCGCTGCTTTGCCTGACGCGGCGCGACGTGCTGGCCCGGCTCGGGCTCGGCCGCTGGGGGCTCGTCTTCACCATCGCCGCGCTCTCGGCCCTGCAGGCGCTCGATCCGGCCGCCTCGCTGCGCGGGCTCCTGCTCACGGGAATCGTGATGATCGTCGTTGCCGGCGTGCTGCTCCTGCCGCGCGACGAAGGCGCCTTCGCCACCGCCGCGGTCAATGCCTGCCTCGTGCTGGTCCTGCTGATCTACGCCATGCTGCTCCTGGCGCCGCATCTCGTCGTCCACAGCGCGGAAGGGGCCGAGGGCGTCCATGCCGGCGATTGGCGCGGGCATCTATCGCACAAGAACTTCGCCGCGCCGGTCTTCTCCATCATGGCGATGATCGGGATCTATGGCTGGCAGAGCCGCCTGCGCTGGCGCGGGGCGCTGATCGTCGCGCTGTGCGTCGTCTTCGTGCTCAACAGCGGCTCCAAGACGACGATGGGCTTCCTGCCGCTCGCGCTGGGCGTGGTGGCGCTGGCCCGGATCAGCGGGCGGCCGGGGCTTGCGGTTCTCGTCCATCTCGGGCTTGTCGGGCTGATCGCGGCGCTGACGGTCGGCTCGGTGATGTCGCCGCTGCTCTCCGGCCTGGTCAAGGTGTTGATCCCCGACCCGACCTTCACCGGCCGCGACGAGATCTGGAGATTCGCCCTGAACCGCATCGCCGAGCGGCCCTGGTCCGGCTACGGCTATGCCAGCTTCTGGCAGACGCCGGTCGTGACCGGCCTGGAGGAGAATTACGAAGCGAGCTGGGACGTGCGCGGCATCGGCTCCGCCCATAACAGCTATCTCGACGCCGCGCTCGCCTTCGGCATCCCCGGCGCCGTCGTCACGATCGTCGTGCTGACGGGGCTGCCGCTCCTCGATTACCTCGCCGCCTGCCGCGTCGCGGGCAACCGCCGGCTCGCCGATCTCTTCGCCATGATCGTGGTCTTCATGACCTATGTCGGGATGCTCGAATCCTTCCTGCTCAACCGGGCCGATCCGCTCTGGGTGCTGTTCGCGCTGGCGGTGACGGGCCTCGGGCTGGCCGGGCGGATGCGGGCACGCCCACCCTAGCTGACGCGCGGACGCGGGTCCGATATCATCCCGGCGGACGAGAAAGCCACGACGACGACCCGATGAGCGACAGACAACCCGCAACCACCGACGGCAAGGGCCGCGTCACGCTGGTCGGCGCCGGGCCGGGCGATCCGGAGCTCCTGACGCTGAAGGCGATCCGCGTCCTGGAGAGCGCCGACATCATCCTCTACGACGAGCTCGTCTCGCCCGGCGTGCTCGAACTGGCGCGGCGCGAGATCAGGCGCATGCTGGTCGGCAAGACCGGCTACGGCCCCTCGGTGAAGCAGGCCGACATCAACGCGCTGATCGTGACGCTCGCAGGCCAGGGCAAGCATGTCGTGCGGCTGAAGGGCGGCGATCCCGGCATCTTCGGACGCGCCGGCGAGGAGATCGACGCCTGCCGGGCCGCCGGCATCCCGATTTCGATCGTGCCCGGCATCTCGGCGGCGCAGGGCGCTGCCGCCGCGCTTGGCCTGTCGCTCACCCATCGCGACCATGCCCGGCGCCTGCAATTCGTCACCGGCCATTCACGCAAGGGCGAATTACCCGAGGATCTCGACTGGCGCGCCATGGCCGATCCAGCAGCCTCGACCGTGATCTACATGGCGCGCGCCACCCTGCCCCGCTTCCGCGAATGCGCCATCGCCGCCGGGCTCGACCCGCTGACGCCGGCCGTCGCCATGCTCTGCGCCACCCTTCCCGGCGAGGCGCGTGTCGCCGCGACCATCGCCACCCTGCCGGAGCGGCTGGCCGAGCTGCCGGCGAAGGGGCCAGTGCTCGTCCTCATCGGCCGTGCCTTCGGCCCGGCGCTCGCCAGCGAGAACCCGGCCGAGGACCAGCGCCGGAGACGCGTTTTCTCCTAACGCGCTTAAATTTGGAAGACGCGGGCTGCGCCGGCTGATTGAGACGGGACCGAGGAGCCCCTAGGTTTCGTTTGTTTTCCAGAACGATTCGAAGCCTGAACCGAACCTTGCGATGAACCCAACGGAGGCCCGCCATGACGCGACCTGTGTTTCGCCACCTCATCCGGGCCGGACTGGTCCTTAGCGCCTTTGGCCTCGGCTTCGGCATGGCGGCCGCGGCCCGTGCCCAGAGCGAGCTCCTCAACGTCTCCTACGACCCGACCCGCGAGCTCTACCGCGAGATCAACGCGGCCTTCCTCGCCGAATGGAACGCGAAGAACCCCGACCGCAAGATCACCACTGTCCGCCAGTCCCATGGCGGCTCGGGCGCCCAGGCGCGCACCGTGATCGACGGGCTTGCCGCCGATGTGGTGACGCTGGCGCTGGCCGGCGACATCGACGCCATCGCCGAGCGCTCGAAGAAGCTGCCACTCGACTGGCAGACGCGCCTGCCGCATAATTCCGCGCCCTATACCTCGACGATCGTCTTCCTCGTCCGCAAGGGCAACCCGAAGGCGATCCGGGATTGGGGCGACCTGGTGAAGCCCGGCGTCCAGATCATCACGCCGAACCCGAAGACCTCGGGCGGGGCGCGCTGGAACTATCTCGCCGCCTGGGCCTATGCCGAGAAGGCTTTCGACAAGGACGAGGCGAAGGTGCGCGACTATATCGGCAAGCTCCTCGCCAATGTCCCGATCCTCGACACCGGCGCGCGTGGCGCGACGACGACCTTCACCCAGCGCGGCATCGGCGACGTCTTCCTGTCCTGGGAGAACGAAGCCTTCCTCGCGCTGAAGGAGTTCGGCGCCGACAAGTTCGAGATCGTGGTGCCGAGCCTGTCGATCCTGGCCGAGCCGCCGGTCGCGCTGATCGACGCCAATGTCGACGCCAGGAAGACCCGCGAGGCGGCACAGGCCTATCTCGAATTCCTCTATACGCCGAAGGCGCAGGCGATCATCGCCAGGAACTTCTATCGCCCGCGCAACCCGGAAGCGGCCGAACCCAAGGACATCGCCAATTTTCCGCAGGTGGAGCTCGTGACGATCGATGCCGTCTTCGGCGGCTGGAAACAGGCGCAGCCGACCCATTTCGGCGATGGCGGCAGCTTCGACCAGCTCTACAAGCCGGCACGCTGATCCGATGACGGCGGCGACGACGCCTTTCCGCTGGCGCGAGCCGAGCATCCTGCCCGGCTTGGGGCTTTCGCTCGGCATCACGCTGACGGCACTGTCGCTGATCGTGCTGATCCCGCTCGCGGCGCTGTTCCTGAAGGCCGCCAGCGCCGGACCTGCCGATATCTGGGCGGTGGCGACCTCGCCGCGCACGCTCGCCGCGCTCAGGCTCTCCTTCACGGCGGCGCTGTTTGCGGCGCTGGTCAACGCCGTGTTCGGCCTGATCCTGGCCTGGGTGCTGGTGCGCTACGAATTTCCCGGCCGGCGCCTGATCGATGCCGCCGTCGATCTGCCCTTCGCGCTGCCCACGGCGGTCGCCGGCATCTCGCTCGCGGCGATCTACGCGCCGAACGGCTGGGTCGGCTCGCTGCTCGCGCCGCTCGCCTTCCGCATCACCGTGCCCTTCACCGATCTCTCCTTCGGCTTCGACGGCCGGATCGCCTATACGCCGCTCGGCGTGATGGTGGCGCTGATCTTCATCGGCCTGCCCTTCGTCGTGCGCACCGTCCAGCCGGTGCTGGAGGAATTGCAGAGCGATGTCGAGGAGGCCGCGGCGCTGCTCGGCGCCAGCCGCTTCAGGACGTTTCGCCGGGTGATCCTGCCGCAGCTCGTGCCGGCGCTGATGACCGGCTCGGTGCTCGCCTTCGCGCGGGCCGTCGGCGAATACGGCTCGGTGATCTTCATCGCCGGCAACGTGCCGATGGTCTCCGAGATCGCCCCGCTCCTGATCGTGATCCGGCTCGAGCAGTTCGACTATGCCGGCGCGGCCGTGGTGGCGACGATGATGCTGATGATCTCGTTTGCGCTCATCCTCGCCGGCAACCTGATCCAGGCCCACGCCCGCAGGAGGTTCGGCGATGTCTGACGCCGCGCTCCCCTCCGGCCGCGCCGCCCGCGCGCGTGGCGAGAGCCCCGTCGTGCGGGCGCTGCTGATCGGCGTCTCGCTCGCCTTCCTCATGCTGTTCCTGCTCCTGCCGCTGGCGACGGTCTTCATCGAGGCAGGCAGCAAGGGCTGGGAGGCCTATCGCGCCGCGATCACCGAGCCCGACGCGCTGGCCGCGATCCGGCTGACGCTCGTCGTCGCAGCCGTCGCGGTGCCGTTCAACATCGTCGTCGGCGTCGCGGCGGCCTGGGCCGTCGCCCGGTTCGAGTTCCGGGGCAAGGACCTGCTGATCAGCCTGATCGACCTGCCCTTCTCGGTCTCGCCGGTGATCTCGGGCCTCGTCTTCGTGCTGCTCTTCGGCGCGCAGGGCTATTTCGGCCCCTGGCTCCAGGCCAACGACATGAAGATCGTCTTCGCGCTGCCGGGGCTGATCCTCGCCACCATCTTCGTCACCTTCCCCTTCGTGGCGCGCGAGCTGATCCCGCATATGCAGTCGCTCGGCTCGGCCGACGAGGAGGCGGCGCTGACGCTCGGCGCCTCGCCCTGGCGGGTGTTCTTCCGCGTGACGCTGCCGAACGTGAAATGGAGCCTGTTCTACGGCGTGCTGCTCTGCAACGCCCGCGCGATGGGCGAGTTCGGCGCGGTCGCGGTCGTCTCGGGCAGGATCCGCGGCCTGACCAACACCATGCCGCTGCATATCGAGATCCTCTACAACGAGTATATGGGCGCGGCCGCCTTCGCGGTGGCCTCGCTGCTGGCGGGGCTCGCCCTCGTCACCCTCATCCTCAAGACCCTGCTGGAATGGCGCTACGGCGATGCGATCGCCGCCAGCCGCCGCCACTGACCCCGGGAGCCGGGCCATGTCGGTCGCCGTCACCATCGAGACCATCGAGAAGCGCTTCGAGACCTTCCCGGCGCTGCGCGGCGTCTGCCTCGACATTCAGGCCGGCGAGCTCGTCGCGCTGCTCGGCCCGTCGGGCTCGGGCAAGACCACGCTCCTGCGCCTGATCGCCGGGCTGGAACAGGCCGATCGCGGCCGCGTGCTGTTCGGCGAGACCGATACGCGCGAGCTTTCCCTGCGCGAGCGGCGCATCGGCTTCGTCTTCCAGCAATATGCCCTGTTCAAGACGATGAACGTCGCCGAGAACATCGCCTTCGGGCTGAAATCCCGGCCGCGCCGCGAGCGCCCGAGCGACGACGAGATCCGCAGGCGCGTCGGTGCCCTGCTGGAGCTCGTCCAGTTGCCGGGGCTGGAGAGGCGCTATCCGAGCCAGCTCTCCGGCGGCCAGCGCCAGCGCGTCGCACTGGCGCGCGCGCTCGCGATCGAGCCCAGCGTGCTCCTGCTCGACGAGCCTTTCGGCGCGCTCGACGCCAAGGTGCGCAAAGACCTGCGCGCCTGGCTCAGGGAGCTGCACGGACGCACCGGCCACACCACCGTCTTCGTCACCCACGACCAGGAGGAGGCGCTGGAGCTCGCCGACCGCGTCGCCATCCTCAATGACGGGCGCATCGAGCAGGTCGGCTCGGCCGACGACGTCTACGACCATCCGGCGACGCCCTTCGTCTGCGAATTCCTCGGCGAGGCGAACAAGCTGCCGGTCGAGATCGTCGGCAGCCAGGCCTTCTTCGGCGACCGGCCGGTGCTGGGCGGGCTGACGCAGAACCAGGGCGGGCCGGCCTCGCTCTATGTCCGGCCGCAGCATCTGCGCATCGTCGACGAGATGCCGCTGGCGCTGCCCGGCACGGTCGCGCATTTGCGCCGCAACGGGCCGCTGCGCCGGGCGGAAGTCGCGGTCGAAGGGCTGAAGAAGCGGCTCGAGGTCGATCTCGCGAGCCAGGTCGCCCCGGCGATCGGCGAGCGCATCAGGCTGCGCATCACCCATGGCAACCTGTTCGCAGCCGCCTGAGGAACCGCCCCTCGCCTCGCCGGACGGACCGGGCTATGCCTGTCGCAGAACCGATCACGACGACAGGAGACCGCGATGAAAGCGCGCGCGAAATGGGTGGAAGGCATGGCCTTCATGGGCGAATCCGGCAGCGGGCATGCCGTGATGATGGATGGCGCGCCCGAATATGGCGGGCGCAATATCGGCATCCGGCCGATGGAGATGCTGCTGATCGGGCTCGCCGGCTGCACGAGCTTCGATGTCGTCGGCATGCTGAAGAAGGGTCGTGAAAACGTGACCGGCTGCGAGGTCGAGGTCGAAGCCGAGCGCGCCGCGACCGACCCCAAGGTGTTCACCAGGATCCACCTCGCCTACCGCATCACCGGCAAGGGGCTGTCGCGGGCCAAGGCGGAGCGCGCCGTCACCTTGTCGAAGGAAAAATACTGCTCGGCTTCGATCATGCTCGGGGCGACCGCCGAGATGAGCTACAGCCTGGAGGTGATTGATACGGTGCAGGAGGAGGCCGCCGCATGAGCAAGGCTGAATTCGCAGGGCTGATCGTGCCGGAGACGCTGGCCGAACGGCTCGGCGGGGACGATCTCGTCATCCTCGACATCCGCACCGCCGCCGATGGCGGAAGCGCCGCCTTCGAGGCCGGGCACATCCCCGGCGCCGCCCATTCCGACTATGCGACGGATGGCTGGCGGGCGCGGATCGGCAATGCGCCGGGCATGCTGCCGCCGCTCGACCGGCTCGCCGCGCTCGCGGGAAGGCTCGGCATCGCGCCGGGTTGCGACGTCGTCATCGTCGCGGCCGGCACCGCCGCCACGGATTTCGCCGCGGCGGCGCGGGTCTACTGGACGCTGAAGTTCATCGGCCACGGCCGGCAGGCGATCCTCGACGGCGGCTTCAGGGGCTGGACCGCCGATCCGGGGCGCCCGGTCGCGCGCGGCCCCTCGCCGCCGAGGAGCGCCGCCGCCTATCCGGTCGTCGCGCAGCAGGATCTGCGCAGCACGGCCGACGCCACCCTCGTCGCCCTGCGCAGCCGGCAGGCGAGCCTCCTCGATGCGCGGGGCTCGAGCTTCTTCGAGGGCCGCGAGAAATCCGCCGAGGCGGCGCGCGCCGGCCATATCCCCGGCGCGATCCAGCGCGACTATGCCGGCGCCTTCGAGGGCGGCAAGCTCAAGGCCCGCGGCGAGCTGGAGGCGCTGTTCGCGATGGTGCCGCAGGGGCCGGTGGTGTCCTACTGCAACACCGGCCATTCCGCCGCGGCGAACTGGTTCGTGCTGTCGGAGATCCTCGGCCGCGACGAGGTCGCGCTCTATGACGGCTCGATGACCGAATGGACCCAGGATCCCGAGCGCCCGGTCACGACCGGCGGCGCGGCCTGACGTCGGAATTGCCAAACAGGCTGAAACCGTTCAAAGGAAGCGCTTCCCGACAATCCGGAACTCAAAGCCCAGCCGATGAACGCCGTCGCGCCGAAAATCTCCTTCGTCTCGCTGGGCTGCCCCAAGGCGCTGGTCGATTCCGAACGGATCATCACCTCGCTGCGCTCCGAGGGCTATGAGCTCTCCAAGAGCCATGCCGGCGCCGATCTCGTCATCGTCAACACCTGCGGCTTCCTCGATAGCGCCAAGGCGGAATCGCTCGAGGCGATCGGCTCGGCGATGGCTGAGAACGGCAAGGTCATCGTCACCGGCTGCATGGGCGCCGAGCCGGAGCAGATCCGCGACGCCTTCCCGAACGTGCTCGCGATCACCGGCCCGCAAGCCTATGAGAGCGTCGTCTCGGCCGTGCACCAGGCCGTGCCGCCGCAGCACGACCCCTTCGTCGACCTCGTGCCCGACCAGGGCGTCAAGCTGACGCCGCGCCACTACGCCTATCTCAAGATTTCAGAGGGCTGCAACAACCGCTGCACCTTCTGCATCATCCCGAAGCTGCGCGGCGACCTCGTCTCGCGGCCGATCGGCGAGGTGCTGCGCGAGGCCGAGAAGCTGGCGAAGGCCGGCGTCAAGGAACTGCTGGTGATCTCGCAGGACACCAGCGCCTATGGCCTCGACATCAAATACGCGCCCTCGCTGTGGAAGGACCGGGAGATCCGCAGCCGCTTCTTCGAGCTTTCCCGCGAGCTCGGCCAGATGGGGATGTGGGTCAGGCTGCACTATGTCTACCCCTACCCGCATGTCGACGAGGTCATCCCGCTGATGCAGGAAGGGCTGGTGCTGCCCTATCTCGACATCCCCTTCCAGCACGCCTCGCCTTCCGTGCTGAAGGCGATGCGGCGTCCGGCCCACCAGGACCGCACGCTCGACCGCATCCGCAAATGGCGCGGGATCTGCCCGGAGCTGGCCATCCGCTCGACCTTCATCGTCGGCTTCCCCGGCGAGACCGAGGACGACGTGGAGATCCTGCTCGACTGGCTGAAGGAAGCGAAGCTGGAGCGCGTCGGCTGCTTCAAATACGAGCCCGTGAAGGGCGCGCCCGCCAACGATCTGGGCCTTGCCCCCGTTCCCGAGGCGGAGAAGGAGGCGCGCTGGCACCGCTTCATGAAGGCGCAGGCCGAGATCTCGGCCCGCATCGTCAAGGGCCGGGTCGGCAAGCGCATCCCCGTCATCATCGACGAGGCCGGGCCGAGCGTCGCCAAGGGCCGCTCGAAATGGGACGCGCCCGAGATCGACGGCAACGTCTATGTCGCGAGCCGCCGGCCCTTGCGCCCGGGCGACATCGTCACGGTGAAGGTCGAGCGCGCCGATGCCTACGACCTGCACGGCGTCGCTGTCTGAGCCGTCTTCCTCTCAGTTGAAGGCGCAGAGGCGGCGGATGATGCGCCCGCTGCGGTCACGCGCCGTGCCCAGGCTGCTGCAGGCGTCGCTCGCGATCACGGCCTCGGTCTGCTCCGACTGCCGGGGCGGCTCGCCGCAGGTGCCGGTCGTGCAGCCGGTCTGCGCATAGCGCAGCCGGACCGGGCCGGGAACGCGCACCCGCCCCTTGTCGGCGCCTTGCAGGATCGCGTCGGCATGGGTCGCGGATTGGCCACCGTTTCCCCTGGCCTGCTGGGCGAGCGCGATCCCCGAGAGGGACAGGACCGCGAAGAGGAAGACGCTGGTCTGAAACTTGGACGACATGAAGCCGGGTCCCGCATGGTCGCCAGCATGCGCTGGCCCCCATTCGTCGCGTCACCTCGGCACCGGGTTCACGCCTTGCGGAAAAAGGGGCCCGGTCTCCCGGGCGCCCCTCTCCCGCCTTGCGTCGTCAGGGGATCAGCACCGTCGAGCCGGTCGTGCCGCGCGATTCCAGCAGGCGATGAGCGTCGGCGGCCTGCTTCAGCGGGAAGGTCGCGTTGACCGGCACCTTGACCTTGCCGCTCGTCACCGCCTCGAACAGGTTCTTCGCCATCGCGACCATGGTCTCGCGCCTGCCCGTGTAGACGTTCAGCGTCGGCCGCGTCACATAAAGCGAGCCCTTGGTGGCGAGGATGCCGAGATTGAAGGCTTCGACCGCGCCCGAGGCATTGCCGAAGGATACCATCAGGCCGAGCGGCTTCAGCGTGTCGAGCGACTTCATGAAGGTGTCCTTGCCGACGCCGTCATAAACCACGTCGCAGAGCTTGCCCCCGGTGATCTCCTTCACCCGCGCCGCGAAATCCTCCTCGCGGTAGTTGATGACACGGTCGGCGCCATGCGCCTCGGCGAGCCGCGCCTTTTCCTTGGAACCGACCGTGCCGATCACGGTTGCGCCCAGCGCCTTGCCCCATTGGCACAGGATCAGGCCGGTCGCGCCGGCCGCGGCATGGACCAGGATCGTGTCGCCCGGCTTCACCGCATAGGTGCGGTGCAACAGGTATTCGGCGGTCAGTCCCTTCAGCATCATGCTGGCGGCGGCTTCGTAGGAAATGCCGTCCGGCAGCGCGACGGCATTGGCCGCCGGCACGACGCGCTCCTCGGCATAGGCGCCGAGCGCCGAAACCACCGCGACTCGGTCGCCCGGCGCGAATTCGGTGACGTTGGGACCGACCGCGAGCACGTCGCCGGCACTCTCGTTGCCCAGGATGAAGGGCAGTTGCGGGGCCGGATAGAGGCCCGAGCGGAAATAGGTGTCGATGAAATTCAGGCCGATCGCCCGGTTCCGGATCCGGATTTCGCCGGGGCCCGGCGGCGCCAGGGCGATATCCTCGAACTGGAGGACGTCGGGACCGCCGGTCTGATGGGCGCGGATGGCTTTGACCATGAAGGCATCTCCTCGGAATGGATGGGCTTCAGCATAGTTGATCGGACGGGGTGGCCGCATCCCAGCCGGACGCAGGGGCCCCTTGCGACTTTGCGGCCCGTGGCCAAAACGCGCCTCATCAGCTAGCCAGAGGCTATGAATGCACAGAGCGCCGATCCGGTCGACATCGCCATCGTGGGCGCGGGCGCCGCGGGGCTCGCGGCCGCGCTGGCGCTTGGCCGCGAGGGCCGCAGCGTCGCCCTCATCGGCCCGGTCGCGACGCCGCGCGACGGGCGCACCGTCGCGCTGTTCGACGGCTCCTGGCGGATGCTGTGCGGGCTCGGCCTGGAGGAGGCGCTCAGCGACAAGGCCGCTCCGCTTTGCGTGATGCGCCTTGTCGACGACAGCGGCAGCCTGTTCCGGCAGCCGCCGGTCGAATTCCGTGCCTCCGAGATCGGGCTTGCCGCCTTCGGCTGGAACGTCGAGAACGCCGATCTCACCGCGATCCTCGCCGAAAAGGCCGCCGCGCTGCCCGGCCTCACGATGATCCCCGGCTTCGTGCGCGCCATCGAGCCCGAGGCCGATGGCGTGCGCCTCACCGGCGACGGCTTCGCCCCGCTGAAGGCCCGCCTCGTCGCCGGCGCCGACGGGCGCAACTCGAAGGTGCGCGCGGCGGCGGCGATCGAAAGCCGCGACTGGCGCTATCCCCAGGTCGCCCTGACCGCGATCTTCGCGCATCGCCGGGACCATGGCGACACCTCGACCGAATTCCACACCCGCCAGGGTCCCTGCACGCTCGTCCCCCTGCCCGGCCGGCGCTCCTCGCTGGTCTGGCTCACCGATCCGGCCGAGGCGGAAACCATCGTGGCGCTCGACGATGCCGCTTTCGCGCGCCGCGTCGAAGACCAGGTGCAGTCGCTGCTCGGCGCGATGACGGTCTCAGGCGCGCGCGGCAGGGTGCCGATGGGCGGACTCTCGGTCGAGCGCTTCGGTGCCGGCCGCATGGCCCTGATCGGCGAGGCCGCGCATATCTTCCCGCCGATCGGGGCGCAGGGGCTGAACCTCGGGCTGCGCGATGTCGCGGATCTGCGCGATGCGCTCGAGGGAGCGGCCGATCCCGGCGGCGAAAGCGTCATCGCCGCCTATGACAGGGCAAGGCGGGTGGATGTCCGGCTGCGCACGGGCGCGGTCGACATGCTCAACCGGACGCTGCTGACCGATCTGGTGCCGGCCGACCTGCTGCGCGGCGCGGGGCTTTTAGCCCTGTCGCGGATCGGGCCGCTGAGACGCTTCGTGATGCGGCAGGGCGTGGGCGATCATACCCGCTAGCGAAAGAGATCGGCGGTTATCCGGCCCGTCTTCACCAGCCACAGGAAGCCCGGCAGCGTGATCATCGAGACGATGGTGCCGACGAGGATGCAGGCCGAGGCGCGCGCGACGCCGACGCCGTACTGCGTCGAGATCACGAAGATGTTCAGCGCCGGCGGCAGCGCCGCCATGATGATCGCGGCGTAGGTCCAGTGCGGCGGCACGCCGCCTAGCGCCGAGAGCAGCAGCCAGACCATCAGCGGATGCAGCAGGAGCTTGATCGCGACCAGCGCCGGCACCTCGGCCGGCATCGTCTTCATCGGCCTGAGCGCGACGGTGACGCCGAGCAGGAAGAGCGCGCAGGGAGCGGCCGCCTGCGACAGCCACAGCACCATCCGGTCGATCGCCTCCGGCAGCTCCAGCCTGAGAGAGCTCGCGAGCACCCCGGCGAGCGTCGCGAGGTTGAAGGGATGGGTCAGCACCCGCCAGATCACCTCGCCCGTGGTCGCGAGGAGGCTCTTTTTCCCGACCCCGGCCAGGGCCATCAGGAAGGGCACCAGCGAGAACAGCAGGATGTTGTCGAAGACGAAGATCAGGACGACGGGCGCGCTCGCGGCCGGGCCGAGCGCCGCCAGGATCAGCGGCGGCCCCATATAGCCGATATTGGAATAGGCTCCGGCCACGCCCTGCATCACCGCCTGCGGCATATCGCCCTTCGCGGCCTTCAGCCCGATCGCGAAGGACAGGCTGAAGGCGAGGAAGGTCGCGGTGGTCGTGCCGGCGATGAAGCGCCAGTTGGCGAGCTCGCTCAGCGGCTTGTCGGCGATCAGCCGGTAGAACAGCGGCGGCAGCGCCACATAGATCAGGAAGAACTGCAGCCAGGCGAGCCCCGCCTCCGGCAGCCGCTTGACGCGGCCGATGGCGAAGCCGAGCAGGATCAGCCCGAAGAAGGGCGCGACCAGGTTGAAGATGCTGAGAAGGTCGGCCATCGGCGGCGTTTTCGTCCTGCGGTGAAGGCGCCCGCTTTCGAACAGAATCCCGCGGACGCCTGCATCTAGCGTCGTTTCCGATCCGACAGAACCGCCATTGCGCGCCGGTCCCCCCGGATGGCTTCGCAGCTCACGTTCCTCGCGATGATGATTTACGACCAGCCGGATAATATGCCTAGGATAAATTTCTTACCGGCCTGCAAGAATATAAACCTGGGACCATTTGCCTATCCGTTATCGAAATGGACGGCGGGCCCCGCCCGGATCGGATCCGGCGCGGCGCTACGAAGGGAATCCGGCACGCCACTTCGATCGGTCGATTGATTTCGACGCATTTACGACGCATTGCTTGCGCAAGGCGACGAGACCCGAAGCCGGCGCGTATCGGCCGGCTCAAGATGGATCTGTCATGGAAGCGCGTTCGGCCAAATTCAGGATCGGGCAGGTGGTCAAGCACCGCATCTACCCGTTCCGTGGCGTGATCTTCGACGTCGACCCGGTCTTCTCCAACACCGAGGAGTGGTGGATGGCGATTCCGGAAGCCATGCGCCCGTCGAAGGACCAGCCGTTCTACCATCTCTTCGCCGAGAACGAGGAGGCGGAATACGTCGCCTATGTCTCCGAGCAGAATCTCGTCGACGACGATTCCGGCGAGCCCGTGCGGCATCCGCGCGCCCGGGAGTTCTTCCGGCGCGACCGCAAGGGCCGTTACAAGCTGGACCGCGCCGACCTGAACTGACGGAGGCCGAACCTTCACGAAAAAGGCCGGCCCCGCGAGGGACCGGCCTTTTTCGTCATCGGGCGGAAGCGCCGCCGCTCAGGGCTTCGGCGGGGTCGCCGGCGCAGGCACGGCAGGAGCCGGAGCCGCGCCCGGAGCAGCCTCGGCGCCGCCGGCGCCGAGGCGCTGGCGCAGCTCCTCCTGGCGCTTGCCGAGCTCGTCCTGCAACTTCTTCTGCTGGTCCTCGAGCACCTTGGGGTCGATCGCCGCGCCGTCGAAGCCCTTGGCGAAATCGGCGAGCGGGATGGTGAAGGTCAGCTCGCGGGCGCCCTGGTTCTGGACGCTGACGTTCAGGTTGGTGCCCTTCCTCATCGCGTTGATGAAGTCGTCCTTGACCGGCGCCTCGGCGAAGCAGCCATTGGGGAAGCAGATCGCGTAGCGGCCGCCGACCGGCTGCGCGCTGTCGACGGCGAAGCGGATGCCGGGCTGCAGCAGGAGGCCGAGCGGCATCAGGAAGCGCACGATCTTGTTGGCGTCGCCCTTCACGTCGTAGATCGCGACGGCCAGCACCGGCTGCCCCTGATCGGAGACGAAGTCGCGCGTGGTGTAGCAGATTTCCTTGTTGGCGCCCTGATCCTTGCCGCAGACCTTGGTCCAGGTCGTCTGCGAAGGCTCGGGCTTGACCTGGACGACGGTGGGGCCGGCAGGCGCGGCGCCGGGCTGGGCCGGAGCGGCGGGCTGCTGCGCCGGAGCAGGAGCGGCCGGGCGGGAGGGCGCCGGGCGCTGGGCGGGGGCCTGGGCGAAGGCCGCGATCGGCGCGAATCCGACAGCCGCACCGAGCACGAGGCCCAGAGCACATGATGACAAGCGATACGAAGCGGACATTCCTTGTCTTTCCTTAACCTGGCGAATCCGGTACCACGCCTTCGCAAGCCGCGCGCGTCACCATTCATGGCCCAATCGCATGGGGCGCCGGCCACCGCAAGCCCGTGCACATCAAGGCCGATTGAGGCGTTTGAATGACACCTTGCCCCGCCTTTAGAGCATCGGTCCGAAAAGGGGAATGCGGTTTTCGGGAAAAGCCGGGGGTCCGGCGCGCCGCCAGTCGCAATTCCGGCAGCAATAGCCTGCGTGACCGCAGCACCGGCATGCTATCCTCGCTCGAGGGAATCAGGTCGTCCGATGGATCGTCTTCGCTCGTCCCCGGCGCCGAGCCGCCGTGGGATCAACCTTTTACTGGCTTCCGCCCCGTTCGCCTTGATGGCGCGCGGCAGTGCCGCGCTCGCCGATTCGGCCCCCGCCCGGCATGCCATCGCCATGCATGGCGAGCCCGCCCTGCCGCCGGGCTTCGACCACCTGCCCTATGCCGATCCGAAGGCGCCGAAGGGCGGACGCATCGTCCTCGGCATCCAGGGCACCTTCGACAGCCTCAACCCGCTGGTCGTGCTCGGCGTCGCCCCGGATGCCGTGCCGAAATACGTCCAGCAGAGCCTGCTCTTCCGCTCGGCGGACGAGCCCTTCACGGCTTATGGCCTGATCGCCTCCGCAGTCGAGCTCGACGCGGATCGCACGCGGCTTGCCTTCGAGCTCGACGAACGCGCGCGCTTCTCCGACGGCAGGCCGGTCACGGCCGAGGACGTGATCTTCACCTTCGAGATGCTGAAGACGAAGGGCAAGCCCTTCCACCGCGGCAGCCTCGCGCGTGTGACCAGGGCCGAGGCCGTCTCGCCGCGGCGCGTCGAATTCGCGCTCGGCGACGGTTCGAACCGCGAGCTGCCGCTGGTGATCGGCGCCATGCCGATCTTCGCCAGGCATGCGACCGATGCCGAACGCTTCGGCGAGACCAGCTTCAGGCCGGCGCTCGGCTGCGGCGCCTATGCGGTCGCGGAGGTCAGGCCCGGCGAATCGCTGACGCTGAAGCGGCGCCGGGATTTCTGGGCCGAGGATCACCCGCTGATGCGCGGGCTCCATAACCCCGACGAGATCCGCTATGACTTCTACCGGGATTCGAATGCGCTGTTCGAGGCGTTCAAGGCCGGGCTCTACGATGTCCGCATCGAGGGCGACCCGACGCGCTGGATGACCGGCTACGACGTGCCGGCGGTTCACGACGGGCGCATCCGGCGGAAAACCCTGCATTTCGACACGCCCAAGGGCATGACCGGCCTCGTCTTCAACACGCGCCGGCCGATCTTCGCCGACCCGCGGGTGCGCGAGGCGCTGGGGCTGATGTTCGATTTCGAATGGGTCAACCGCAACCTGTTCCACGGCGTCTATCGCCGCGCCGGCAGCTTCTTCTCCGATTCGGAGCTCTCGGCGCTGGGCCAGCCGGCCGACGCGCGCGAGAAGGCGCTGCTCTCGGGCTTTCCGGGCGCGGTGCGCGAGGACATCCTCGCAGGCAGCTGGCGACCGTCCGAGACCGATGGATCGGGCCGCGACCGGGAGCCGGCGCGCAAGGCGCTCGATCTGCTCAAGGCCGCCGGCCATGCGCTTCAGGGCGGCGTGCTGCGCAATGCGCAGGGCGAGCCCTTCGCCTTCGAGATCACCGTGACCAGCCGGCCGCAGGAGCGGCTGGCGCTCAACTATGCGCAGTCGCTCTCGCGGCTGGGCATCGCGGTCGCGGTCAGGCTGATCGACGACGTGCAGTACTGGCGGCGGCTGTCGACCTTCGATTTCGAGATGATCCAGTGGACCTGGCCGGCCTCCGCCTCGCCGGGCAACGAGCAGATCGGGCGCTGGGGCTCGGCCAACGCCCGGCGCAACGGCGCGCTGAACTATGCCGGCGTCGCGTCTCCGGCCGTGGACGCGGTGCTGCAGGCCCTGCTGAGCGCCCGCGAGCGCGCGGATTTCGTCGCGGCGGTGCGCGCGCTCGACCGGCTCCTGATCGCGGGCTTCTACGTCGTGCCGCTGTATTACCTGCCGGATTTCTGGATCGCGCTGGCGCAGGGCGTCGAGCTCACGGGGCGCCAGCCGGCCTATGTCCTCTCCACCGAAACGCTGGCGCGCCTCCCGGCCGCGCCGGCCCCGGCGAATTAGGGTTCCTCGATGCGGGCAGAACAGGACGACGCCTCCGCCTTGCTCGACGGGCTCGATCTCGACACCCTGCTTACGGCGCTGACGCGCAGCCGCGGCTACGAGGCGGCGCTGCGCGACCCGCCGGGCCGGCGCGGCTGGAGCGACGCCGTTCCGGGCTCGATCAGCTTCCTCGACCTCGACCAGCGCATCGAGCGGCTTTCGCGGCTGCTAGCGCTCAACAAGGGGCAGCCGGGCGCGAGCGTCGCGATCCTGGCGCCGCTGGGGCCCGAGGCGATCGTCTCGATGATGGCGGCCTTGCGCGCCGGGCTTTCGCCGCTGATGCTGCCGCTGCACGCCAACGAGCTCGAGCTGCTCAAGCTGATCGAGGCGTCGGGCGCGGTGATGGCGCTGGGCGTCAGCCGGGTCGGGTCGCAGCGGCCGCTCATGACGCTGCGCAACCTCGCGATGCGGACCTTCGGCACGCGCTTCGTCGGCGGCTTCGGGCCGGATATCCCGGACGGCGTCGCGCCGCTCGACATGCTGATGACGAATCCGGCGTTGCAGCCCCTGCCGCCGGTCACGCAGCGGCCGGCCTTGCAGGTCACTGAGGGCGTCTCGCTGCAGGGGCCGTTCACGCTGTCGGAACGGGAGCTGCTCGGCAAGGCGCTCGACATCTCGCGGGCGCTGAAGCCGGCGGTCTCGTCGCGCATCGTGACGACGCTCATCGGCGGCGATCTCGCCGCGCTGGCGAGCGGGCCGGCCATGGCGATGCTCGCCGGACTCGAGCTTCTGCCGCTCGGCCTGTTCAGCCTCGGCGACCTGCAGGCCTGCATCGAGGGCGGGCGCAGCGTCCATCTCGTCCTGCCGGGCGCGATGGAGCCGGCGCTGGCGCATTCGCGGCTCGCCAGCCATCCGGCGCTGGCGAGCCTCGTCTTCGTGCAGCGGGGCGCGCGCGAAGACCCGGCGGTCGGCCGGCCGGACATCGCGATCGTCGATATCGAGGTCAGCTCGCCCGCCGACATCGCCGTCGTCAGGCGCCAGGGGCCGGCGCTCGCCTGACGGCGATTGCCTGTGGAAGGCGGGGCCTCCCCGCGCCCGGCGAAGGCATGGCCGTGCTAGAAGCGCCCCCCGCACCCGCATACGCCAGCACGACACAGCCACCGCAAGCATGACCACGGCCATCGAGATCGGAACGACGAAGACCGGCGAGCCCGGCCTGATCGATCTCGCCGAATTGCTGGCGACGCGCCTCCTGGTGCAGGGCAATTCCGGCTCCGGCAAGTCGCATCTGCTGCGCCGCCTGCTGGAGCAGAGCGCGCCGCTCGTGCAGCAGGCGATCATCGATCCGGAGGGCGATTTCGTCTCGCTTTCCGATGAGTTCGGCCATGTCGTGGTCGATGCCACATGCGGCGAGGCGGAATTGCAGCGCGTCGCGCTGCGCGTGCGCCAGCATCGCGTCTCGGTGGTGCTGAACCTCGAAAACCTCGAGGCCGACGAGCAGCTGCGCGCCGCCGCCGCCTTCCTCGGCGGGCTCTTCGACGTCGACCGCTCGCTCTGGTTTCCGATGCTGATCGTCGTCGACGAGGCGCAGCTCTTCGCCCCCGTCATGGCGGGCGAAGCCTCCGACGAGGCGCGCCGGCTCTCGCTCGGCGCCATGACCAACCTGATGTGCCGCGGCCGCAAGCGCGGGCTCGCCGGGGTGATCGCGACACAGCGCCTCGCCAAGCTCGCCAAGAATGTCGCGGCGGAAGCCTCCAACTTCCTGATGGGCCGCACCTTCCTCGACATCGACATGGCCCGTGCCGCCGACCTGCTCGGCATGGACCGGCGCCAGGCCGAGATGTTCCGCGACCTCGCGCGCGGCGAGTTCGTCGCGCTCGGCCCCGCCCTTTCGAAGCGGCCGCTGCCTCTTCGGATCGGCCCGGCCTCCTCGGTCGATCGCGGCGGCGCGCCGGGGCTGATGCCGCTGCCCGAGCAGGCGCCGGAGGAGGCCGGCAAGCTGATCTTCACGCCGGGCGAGGACGAGCCGGCGCCAATGGCCCGCTCCGCTCGCCCGGCAGCGCGCCCGCGGCCGGAGCCGGGCGACGTGCTGCGCCGGATCGAGAGCTACCGCCCTGCCCCGCTGCCGGAGCCCGAACCCGAAATCGCGCTGGAGCCGGCCGAGCGCGAGGCGATCATGGTCGCGGTCCTGCGCGAGCTGATGGCCGATCCCGAGGCGCGCTCGCGGCAGGTCGCGGTGCTCTACCAGGATTTCACCGTGCGCTGCCGGATGCGCCGGCTCGGCCGGGTCGATCTGAGCCTGGAGGAGTTCCGCCGCAGGCTCGCCGTGGCGCGCGCCGGCGTCAGCGACGCCATCGCGGAAAGCGAGGGCTGGCGGGCGGCGGTGGCGGCCTCCGCCACGCTGCCGGAGGATCTGCAGGGGCTCTTCCTCTACATCGCCCGCACCGCGATCGAGGGCCGGCCCTGCCCCGGCGATGCCGAGCTCGCACGGGTCTATGGCAGCCATTCGCCGAGCCGGGCGCGGCGCCTCATCGGCTATATCGAGGAGCGCGGGCTGATCGTGGTCCATGTCGATTTCCGCGGCCAGCGCACGCTGGCGCTGCCGAGCCTCGGCGTCGAGACCGCGCCGGGACTGGCCCAGCCGCGCACCGCCGGGATGCCGCGCAGCGCGCGGGGGTGAGCAAATCGGACCTGCTGCCACGAAACTTGACCATCCCGCCCCCGAGCGTGCATGACCTCAAGCCGCAGTCACGGGTCCGGCCATGCGCGTTCTGTTGATCGACAACTACGACAGCTTCACCTGGAACCTGGTCCACCTCGTCGGCGGGCTGGGGGCCAAGGTCGATGTCTGGCGCAACGACGCGCTGACGGTCGCGGAGGCGCTCGGCGGCGAGCATGACGCGATCGTGCTCTCGCCCGGCCCCTGCACCCCGAACGAGGCGGGAATCTGCCTCGACCTCATCAGGCAGGGCGCGGGCGTGAAGCCGATCTTCGGCGTCTGCCTCGGCATGCAGGCGATGGGGCAGGCCTTCGGCGGGGAGGTGGTGCGCGCGCCGGAGCCGATGCACGGCAAGATCTCGGCCGTCCGCCACAAGGCGCGCGGCCTGTTCCGCGGCATCAACGGGCCGTTGCAGGCGACGCGCTACCACTCGCTCGTGGTCGAGCGCGCCTCCTGCCCGGCCGTGCTCGAGATCGAGGCGGAGACCGAGGACGGCCTGATCATGGCGCTCTCGCACCGGCACTTGCCGGTCCACGGCGTCCAGTTCCATCCGGAGAGCATCGCCTCCGAGCACGGCGCGACGATCCTGCAAAACTTCCTCGACCTGGCGGCGCGATGGCCGCGCGAACGCGAAGCCTCCGCCCAGCCCCTTTCAGCCTGATCCCGCAGAGTTGCCATGGACGATTTCAAACCCTTCATCGCCAAGGTCGCGACCGGCGCGACGCTCTCGCGTGAGGAAGCGCGCGACGCCTTCGACACGATCCTCTCCGGCGAGGTCACCAATGCGCAGTCGGCCGCCTTCCTGATGGCGCTGCGCGTGCGCGGCGAGACGATCGAGGAGATCGCCGGCGCCGTCGGGGCCATGCGCGGCAAGATGCTTCCCGTGAAGGCCCCGCCCGAGGCGATGGACATCGTCGGCACCGGCGGCGATTCCTCCGGCTCCTACAATGTCTCCACGCTGGCCGCGATCATCACCGCCGCCTGCGGCGTGCCGGTCGCCAAGCACGGCAACCGCGCCGCCTCCTCGCGCTCGGGCGCCGCCGACGTGCTGATGGCGCTTGGCGTCAAGGTCGGGCTCGATCCGGCCGCGACCGAGCGCTGCATCCGGCAAGCCGGCGTCGGCTTCATGTTCGCGCCGACGCATCATGCCTCGATGCGCCATGTCGCGCCGGTGCGCACCGAGCTCGGCACGCGCACGATCTTCAACCTGCTCGGGCCGCTCTCCAACCCGGCCGGGGCGAAGCGCCAGCTCATCGGCGCCTTCTCCGAGACCTGGCTGGAGCCGATGGTCAAGGTGCTCGCCTCCCTCGGCTCGACCAGCGTCTGGGCGGTGCACGGCTCCGACGGGCTCGACGAGATCACCACCACCGGGCCGACCCGCGTCGTCTCGCTGGAGAACGGCGAGATCACCCGCTTCTCGATCAGCCCCGCCGATGTCGGCCTTCAGCCGGCGAAGCCCGAAGACCTGCGCGGCGGCACGCCCGAAGAGAACGCGGCGGCGCTCAACGCCGTGCTCGCCGGGGAGAAGACCGCCTTCCGCGACATCGCCGCCTTCAATGCCGCCGCCGCCCTCCTCGTCGCCGGCAAGGCGAAGGACCTGAAAGAGGGCTTCGCCCTGGCGAGCGCCGCGATCGATTCAGGCCGGGCGAAGGCGACCCTCGCCGCGCTCGTCGAAGCCTCGAACGCGTGAGCGCCGGCATGACCGACATCCTCGCCAGAATCGAAGCCTATAAGCGACAGGAGATCGCCGCCGCCAAGGCCGCCGTCCCGCAGGCCGAGATCGAAAAGCGCGCGCGCGCCGCAGGCCAACCGCGCGGCTTCGCCGATGCGCTCGGGGCCAAGCTCGCGCAAGGCACGCCCGCCCTGATCGCCGAGATCAAGAAGGCGAGCCCGTCCAGGGGCCTGATCCGGGCCGATTTCGACCCGCCCACGCTCGCGCGTGCCTATGCGGCCGGCGGCGCGGCCTGTCTTTCCGTGCTGACCGACGCGCCCTCCTTTCAGGGCAGGCCGGAGTTCCTGACGCAGGCGCGCGAGGCCGCCGGCCTGCCGGCGCTGCGCAAGGATTTCCTCTACGAGCCCTATCAGGTCCATGAGG
Source organism: Bosea sp. (in: a-proteobacteria) (assembly GCF_023953965.1). Taxonomy (NCBI): domain Bacteria; kingdom Pseudomonadati; phylum Pseudomonadota; class Alphaproteobacteria; order Hyphomicrobiales; family Alloboseaceae; genus Allobosea; species Allobosea sp. The sequence goes on along the minus strand of NZ_JAMLIX010000002.1, from coordinate 1,020,579 downwards.
CCCGCGCCTGGGGCGCCGATTGCATCCTGATCATCATGGCCGGCGTCGACGACGCCACCGCCAAGGCGCTGAACGAGACCGCGCGCGGGCTCGGCATGGACGTGCTGGTCGAGGTGCATGACGACGCCGAGCTCGACCGGGCGCTGAAGCTGGAAAGCAGGCTCATCGGCATCAACAACCGCGACCTGCGCAGCTTCAACGTCGATCTCGCGGTGACGGAACGGCTGGCGCCGCGCGTGCCCGCCGGCCGGATCGTCATTAGCGAAAGCGGCATCTTCAGCCATGCCGACATCGCCCGGCTCAACCGGGCGGGCGTGAACAGCTTTCTCGTCGGCGAGAGCCTGATGCGGCAAGCCGACGTGACCGCCGCGACGCGGGACCTGCTCGCCGGCAAGGCCGACGCGGCGTGAGCAGGCTCAGCCATCTCGACGCCCAGGGTGAGGCGCATATGGTCGATGTCGGCGGCAAGGCCGAGACGGTGCGTCTCGCCATCGCCGAAGGCAACGTCGTGATGGCGCCGGAAACCATCGCGATCGTGCGCGACGGCAACGCCAGGAAGGGCGACGTGCTCGGCACCGCCCGGCTAGCCGGCATCATGGCGGCGAAGCGCACGCATGAGCTGATCCCGCTCTGCCACCCGCTGCTGCTGAGCAAGATTGCCGTCGATCTCACCATCGACGAGGCGCTGCCGGGCGTGCGCGTGCGCGCCGAAGTCAGGATGAAGGGCCAGACCGGCGTCGAGATGGAGGCGCTGACCGCCGTCTCCGTCGCCTGTCTCACCGTCTACGACATGGTCAAGGCCGTCGACCGGGCGATGCGGATCGAGGCTATCCGCCTGCTGCGCAAATCCGGCGGCCAGTCCGGCGATTACGAGGCGAAAGAGTCCTGATGGCGCTCACCCCGGTCCCCGTCGCGCGCAAGGCGCTGCTCGAGAGCATCCCGGGGCCGATGGGAGCGGAGACCCTGCCACTCTCCCAATGCGCCTGGCGGGTGCTCGCCACCGAGGTCGAGGCGCTGAGGACCCATCCGCCCTTCGCCAATTCCGCCATGGACGGCTATGCCGTGCGCGGCGACGAGATGGCGCAAGGCGTTGCGCTCGCCGTGATCGGCGAATCGGCCGCCGGCCGGGCTTTCGAGGGTGCGGTCGGGCCGGGTGAGGCGGTGCGCATCTTCACCGGCGCGCCGATGCCGCAGGGCGCCGACACGATCCTGATCCAGGAAGATGCGGACGGCGTCGGCAGCCCGGCGATCCGCGTGCGCGTGCCGCCCGCGAAGGGCCAGTTCCTGCGCGCTGCGGGGCTCGATTTCCACAAGGGCGACGTCCTGCTGCCGGCCGGGCGCGTGCTCGACGGCGCGGCGCTCGGGCTCGCCGCCGCGATGGGGCACCCGGCCCTGGCCGTCCGGCGCAAGCCCAGCGTCGCGATCCTCGCCACCGGCGACGAGCTGGTGGCGCCGGGCGAGCCGGTGGGGCGCGACCAGATCGTCGCCTCGAACTCGTTCGCGCTCGCCGCGCTGGTCGAGAAGGCCGGCGGCAGCGTGCTCGATCTCGGCATCGCCCGCGACGACCATGCCGACCTCGCCGCGAAGATCGCGCAGGCGCGGGCAGCCGAGGCCGATGTGCTGATCACGCTCGGCGGCGCCTCGGTCGGCGCGCACGACCTCGTGCACGAGGCGCTGACGCGGGCGGGCATGGCGCTCGGCTTCTGGAAGATCGCGATGCGGCCGGGCAAGCCGATGATGACCGGGCGCCTCGGTCCGATGGTGGTGGTCGGCCTGCCCGGCAACCCGGTCTCCTCGATCGTCTGCGGCCATCTCTTCGTGCTGCCGCTGATCGAGGCGCTGCTCGGCATCACTGACGCCGGCCGCGACCGCAGCATCCCCGCTTTGCTCGGCCGCGACCTGCCGGGCAACGACGCGCGCGAGGATTACCTGCGCTCGGAGCTTTCGCTGACGCCGGAAGGCTGGGTCGCGACGCCCTTCGGCCGGCAGGATTCCTCGATGCTCGGCACGCTGGCGCGGGCGCAGGCGCTGACGATCCGCCCGGCCTATGCCCCTCCGGCGAAGCAGGGCGACCCCTGCCGCATCCTGCCGCTACGGTAGCTGCTTGCGGAACACAAGCAGAACGCGTATGGTGTTCGTGCTTTGTTTCGAATCTCTTCCAGGGGCCGGCGGGGACCATGCTGACACGCAAGCAACACGAACTCCTGCGCTTCATCCAGGAACGCTTGCGCGAGAGCGGCGTGCCGCCCTCCTTCGACGAGATGAAGGACGCGCTCGACCTGCGCTCGAAATCCGGCATCCACCGGCTGATCATGGCGCTGGAGGAGCGCGGCTTCATCCGCCGCCTGCCGAACCGGGCGCGCGCGCTCGAGGTCATCAAGACGCCGGAAGGGCTCGGCGCACCGCAGCCGCGGCAGCGCTTCAGCCCGGCCGTGGTCCAGGGCGGCCGAGGCGCTGAGCCGGCTTCCGCCAGGCCGCGCCCCGCGGCAGCGGCGGAGGAGGACGGCCGGCGCGCCGTCGCCATCCCCGTCATGGGCCGCATCGCCGCCGGCACGCCGATCTCGGCGATCCAGAGCCGCAGCCACACCGTTTCGCTGCCGCCCGACATGCTGGGCTCCGGCGAGCATTACGCGCTGGAGGTGCGCGGCGATTCGATGGTCGAGGCCGGCATCCTCGACGGCGATACCGTCATCATCCGCAGGCAGGACACGGCCGATACCGGCGACATCATCGTGGCGCTGATCGACGACGAGGAGGCGACGCTGAAGCGGCTGCGCAAGCGCGGCTCCGCGATCGCGCTCGAAGCGGCGAACCCGGCCTACGAAACCCGCACGCTCGCCCCCGACCGGGTCAAGATCCAGGGGCGGCTGGTCAACCTGATGCGGCGTTACTGAAGGCGATCGGTCGCCATCGGGGCTGGGCGACGGCCCCCGGCTTGATCGGCAACGCCTACAAGGGGTCCGGATCGCCATCGGCGGCATCGGCCGATGGCCGAGGGGCTGCAGCCGGCGGGGCCGCAGGCGCCGGCTTGCCGCGGCTCCAGGGCCTTTCGGCGCCGGAGCGTTCCGCGGCATGGCTGCTCCAGCCCTTGGATGCGCGGTAGAGCGAGGTCGCGCCGCCGCGCGAGAGCGTCATCCGCTCGATCAGCTGCGCCTTGCAGGCCCCACTCCAGGGGGTGGCGGTGACGACGAGGTCGGCCCGCTGGCAATCCTCGACGATCGCCAGCCGGTCGCGCGCATAGGAGACCGTGCGCCGGTCTGCCGTCCGGGCGATGCAGGCCAGCCTGTCGCAGGCGATGCCGGCCCTGAGCGAGGGATCGTCGGGCGAGCGGGCGTCGCCATCGGCGGCGAGCCATTGCTGGAGGACGAAGCGGCTGGGCTTGCCGGCGATGGCGAGGCGCCCGTCGGGCCCACGCACCGCCAGCCCCGCGCCGTCGCGCTCGATCAGGATCTCGGGCCGCTCCGGCTTGCCGGCTATCGCGACGCCGAAGACCAGTGGCAACACCGCAAGCCAGCGCCAGGCGGTCGTCCAGAGCGTCAGCCACAAAAGCGCCAGCGCGAAGCAGCCCAGCACCGCCGGACCGAACGCCGCGACCGTCACCGTGGAATGGTCGATGGTCGCGACCCAATGCGCCACGCTGAGCACCGCGTCGGAGGCGAGCCCCATCAGCGCCCAGGCCGGCCAGTCCAGCCCGAACGGGTAGGCGAGCACGCCGAACACCGCCGCCGGCATCACGAAAAGCGAGACGAAGGGCAGCGCCATGGCGTTGCCGAGCAGGCCGAAGGGGTTGAAGGTCTGGAAATGATAGGCGCCGAAGGGTGCGGTGGCGGCGGTCGCCAGCAAGGTGGTGACGACGATGCCGAGCGCCGCCGTCGCGATCGGCCCAAGCGGCCAGGGCAGCGCCGGCGGCGGATTCGTGCGCTCGCGCCCCTCCCAGCGCTCGGCGAAGGCGATCAGCGCCGCGACCGCGCCGAAGGACATCTGGAAGCTCGGTCCCAGCAGCGCGTCGGGCTCGCGCAGCAGCACGATCATGGCGGCGATCGCGAGGTTGCGCATGCTGAGCGCCGTACGGTCGACCAGGATCGCGCCCAGCATCACCAGCGTCATGATCAGCGAGCGCTCGGTCGCGACGTCGCCGCCGGAGAAGATGCAATAGCCGGTCGCGCCGAGCATGGCCGCCAGCGCCGCGAGCTTCTTCACCGGCCAGCGCAGCGCCGCGGTCTGCGACAGGGCGAGGAGCGCGCGCACCAGCGCGAAGATCGTCCCGGCGGCGAGCACCATGTGCAGCCCGGAGATCGAGACGATGTGGTAGATGCCGGCGGCGCGCAGATCGTTGTTGGTCGCCTCGGTGATCAGGCCGCGCTTGCCGGTGACGAGCGCGGCGGCGACCGCCCCGCCCTGTCCGCCCGCGACCTCGGCGATGCGCCGCGTCAGGGCGTTGCGGGCGCGGTCGATCGTCGCGTCGACGGTCAGGCGCGTCGGCGGGGGATGAGGCGGCGGCGCGAGCGCGATCTTGCCGGAGACGCTGCCGACGGCGCCGATCCCGCGGAAGAAGGCATCGCGGCCGAAATCATAGCCGCCGGCCCTGGCCGGTCCCGGCGGGGGCAGAAGCCGCGCCGTGGCGAGGATGTGGTCGCCCGGCGCCACGGAACCCGCCCGGATGTTGACACGGACCCGCTTCGGCCGCTCGCCCGCAGGCACCCCGGCGATATCCGTGACCAGCAGCACGAGCCGCGCCCCGCCGCCATCGCGGGTTTCGACGCTCTCGACGAAGCCGGAGAGCTTGCCGATGCGCGCCCGCTCCAGCATCGGCGCGGCGACATCGGCGGTGCGCCAGACCCCGGCGGCGAAGCCCGTGAAAGCCGCCGCCGCGGCGAGACAGGCCATCGCGGCGTAACGGCGCAGGCGCAGCGCGAAGGCGAGCGCACCGCTGAGCATAAGGCCGGCGAGCGGCGCCCACAGGGCGGGCTCCCGGTCCGCCGCGAAATAGAGCAAGATGCCGGCGCCCATCGCGACGGGCAGCCAGAGGAAAGGCCGGCGCCGCTCGGCCTCCAGCGCGAAGCCTTGCCGCAGATGCAGCCAGAGCCGTCCGAACAGGGGATCGAGGCGCACCGCAAGCGGGCGTGTGGCGCCCAGGCGGGCCGGCCAGGCACGGACCTGCGCGCCGCGCCGGCCTCGTCCCGGCCCATCCCCCGGCGGCGCCGGCTCCATCGCCCGCTCCTCCCCTGCCGGCCCTGCGATTTGACCGCTTAACCTTTCCGGCCAAGCCATGTTACAGGGCGCGCGCCGATTGTCATGCCACGATCTGCGCCCTTCCCGTTTCGCCCCCGGGCGGTCCCGCCGCCCGGCCGGAGTTTTCTCGCATGAGCAACGCCGTCGTCACGCGCTTTGCGCCCTCGCCCACCGGCTTCCTGCATATCGGCGGGGCCCGGACGGCGCTGTTCAACTGGCTCTATGCCCGCCGGCAGGGCGGCAAGATGCTGCTGCGCATCGAGGACACCGACCGGGAACGCTCGACCGATGCGGCGATCGCCGCGATCCTCGACGGGCTGAAATGGCTCGGCCTCGATTGGGACGGTGAGACAGTCTACCAGTTCCAGCGCGCCGGCCGGCATCGCGAGGTCGCCGAGGAGATGCTCGCCGCCGGCAAGGCCTATCTCTGCTACGCGACCCCGGCCGAACTCGAGGAGATGCGCGAGAAGGCCCGCGCCGAGGGCAAGCCGCTGCGCTATGACGGGCGCTGGCGCGACCGCGACCCGGCGACGGCGCCGGCCGGCGCGAAGCCCGTGATCCGCCTGAAGGCGCCACAGACCGGGGAGACGGTGGTGAACGACGAGGTGCAGGGCCGCGTCGTCTGGCAGAACGAGAACCTCGACGACCTCGTGCTGCTGCGCTCGGACGGCACGCCGACCTATATGCTGGCGGTGGTGGTCGACGATCACGACATGGGCGTCACTCACGTCATCCGCGGCGACGACCACCTGACCAACGCCGCCCGCCAGACGCAGATCTACCAGGCGCTCGGCTGGGACGTGCCGAGCATGTCGCATATCCCGCTGATCCACGGGCCGGACGGCGCCAAGCTCTCGAAGCGCCACGGCGCGCTCGGCATCGATGCCTATCGCTCGATGGGCTATCTGCCGGCGGCGCTGCGCAACTATCTGGTGCGGCTGGGGTGGAGCCATGGCGACCAGGAGGTCTTCTCGACGCAGGAGATGATCGACGCCTTCGGCCTCTCCGCGATCGGCCGCTCGCCGGCGCGCTTCGACTACGCCAAGCTGGAGAACCTCAACGGGCTCTATATGCGCCAGTCGGGCGATGCCGAACTGCTCGACGCGCTCAAGGTCATCCTGCCGGAGATCGGGCCGGCGCGCGGCCTCGGCTCGACGCTCCCGCCGGAGCTGGAGGCGAAGTTCCTCGCCGCCATGCCCGGGCTCAAGGAGCGCGCCAAGACGCTGGTCGAGCTCCTCGACTCCGCCTTCTATCTCCATGCCCGGCGGCCGCTGAAGCTCGACGAGAAGGCGGCCGGCCTGCTCGACGCGGCCGCGCGGCAGCGGCTGCCGCAGATCGCGGAGAAGCTCGCCGGCCTCGGTGACTGGGCGCCGGCGCCGCTGGAGGCTGCGGTGCGCGCCTATGTCGAGGAAAGCGGGCTCAAGCTCGGCCAGGCGGCCCAGCCGCTGCGCGCCGCGCTGACCGGCCGGGCGATGTCGCCGGGCCTGTTCGACGTCATGGCCGTGCTCGGCCGCGAGGAGACGCTGGCGCGGCTGGCCGACCAGGCGGCCTGAGGCGGCGCCGATAGCCGCGCAGCCATGAGCGCAGCGCGGCTCCAACCGCCTTTCGGCTCGGTTGAATGCCCTGCGCAAATGGTCTAGTGACGCGAGGTGCCTCGTGGCGCGGCAGCGCGGCCGGGCGTAGATATTGCTTGTAAATCAGTCACATGGTCCGCCTTCCTTGTTCCTTTTCGAATGAGGGATGCCAGGCGCGGAAGCGCCCGGAGGCGAAACCGGGGCTGAACGGCAGCGAGCCTTGAAAGGATCGGTATCGATGAGCGGAAACATCAGCCAGCTCCAGGTCGGCGACAAGACCGTCGACATGGCGATCAAGGAGGGGACGGTCGGCCCCGCCGTCATCGACATCGCCAAGCTCTATGCCCAGACCGGCATGTTCACCTACGATCCCGGCTTCACCTCGACGGCGAGCTGCGAGTCGCAGATCACCTATATCGACGGCGACGAGGGCGTGCTGCTCTATCGCGGCTACCCGATCGAGCAGCTCGCCGAGCATGGCGACTTCCTCGAGACCTGCTATCTGCTGCTCGAAGGCAGCCTGCCGACGGCCGCGCAGAAGGCCGATTTCGACTACCGCATCACGCGCCACACCATGGTGCACGAGCAGATGGCCCGTTTCTTCCAGGGCTTCCGCCGCGATGCGCACCCGATGGCGGTGATGGTCGCCTCGATCGGCGCGATGGCGGCCTTCTACCACGACTCGACCGACATCTCGGACCCGCACCAGCGCATGGTCGCCTCGATGCGGATGATCGCGAAGGTGCCGACGCTGGCCGCGATGGCCTATAAATACTCGATCGGCCAGCCCTTCGTGTATCCGCTGAACTCGCTCGACTACACCTCGAACTTCCTGCGCATGTGCTTTGCGGTGCCGGCCGAGGAGTACAAGGTCAATGCGGTGCTGTCGCGCGCGCTCGACCGCATCTTCATCCTGCACGCCGACCACGAGCAGAACGCCTCGACCTCGACGGTGCGGCTTGCCGGCTCGTCGGGCGCCAACCCCTTCGCCTGCATCGCGGCCGGCACGGCCTGCCTGTGGGGCCCGGCCCATGGCGGCGCCAACGAGGCGGCGCTCAAGATGCTCGAGGAGATCGGCTCGGTCGAGAACATCCCGAAATACATCGCCAAGGCCAAGGACAAGGACGATCCGTTCCGCCTGATGGGCTTCGGCCACCGGGTCTACAAGAACTACGATCCGCGCGCCAAGATCATGCAGCAGACCACGCATGAGGTGCTGAACGAACTCGGGGTCAAGGACGACCCGCTGCTCGACGTCGCCATCGAGCTCGAGCGCATCGCGCTCTCGGACGAGTATTTCATCGAGAAGAAGCTCTATCCGAACATCGATTTCTATTCGGGCATCACGCTCAAGGCGATGGGCTTCCCCACCTCGATGTTCACCGTGCTCTTCGCCGTCGCCCGCACGGTCGGCTGGATCGCGCAGTGGAAGGAGATGATTGGGGATCCGTCCCAGAAGATCGGCCGCCCGCGCCAGCTCTACACCGGCTCGCCGCGGCGCGACTACAGCCCGATCGGCCGCCGCTGAAGGCGCTTCATCGCTCATCCGGAAGGCGCGAGGCGAAAGCCCCGCGCCTTTTTTCATGGCTGAAGGAAGCTGGTGCTGTTTCCGACCGGAAGCGCGGTCCGTCAGCGCCCCTGCCCGTCCGGCAGGATCGCCAGCGCCGCCGCGACCGCATTCGCAGCGGGACTTGGCCCGGCGGAGCGCATGATCGTCTCGACTTCGGCGAAGCCGGCAAGCTGTTCGCGCCGCTCGCCGCCCTCGGCCATCGCGGCGAGGAGATGCCGGCTCAGCGCCCCGGCCGTCGCCGCCTCCTGGATGAACTCCGGGACGATGCTCCGGCCGAGGATCAGGTTCGGCAGGATCACGCTCGGCAGCTTGACGAGGCGGCGCGCCAGGAAGGCTTCCCAGCCGGCGCCGCGATAGGCCGCGACGGTGGGGACCTGCGACAGGGCAAGCTCCAGCGTCACGGTGCCGGAGGCAGCCAGCGCCGCCCGCGCCCCGCGAAAGGCCGCAAGCTTCGCAGCCTCGCCCGTCACGATCTCCGGCGCGACGGGCCAGCGCGCCACGGCCTCCGCGATCATCGGCCGGAGCCGCTGAACCGCCGGCAGGACGAAGCGCGCGCGCGGCACCGCGGCCGCGACCTTCGCCACCGTCTCGCCGAAGACCGGCATCAGGTGGTGGATCTCCGAGCGCCGGCTGCCGGGAAGGACCAGCACCAGCGGCTGCGTCGCGTCGTCGCGGCAGCGCTGCTCCTCCACATCCGGGCGCATTTCGGCGAGCCGTTCCATCAGCGGATGGCCGACATAGACGGTCTCGGGGCCGTGAAGCCTCGCGAGCGCGGCGGGCTCGAAGGGCAGCAGGGCGAGGATGCGGTCGACATGCGGCGCCATCCGCCGCGCCCGGCCGGAGCGCCAGGCCCAGACGCTCGGGCAGACCCAGTGCACGATCGGAATGGCAGGCGCCCGCGCCCTCACCTTCTTCGCGACGCGCAGGCAGAAATCCGGGCTGTCGATCGTGAGCAGCAGATCGGGCGCGAAGGCCGCGATTCCGGCAGCCGCATCCTCGATCCGCCTGAGCAGCAGCGGCAGGCGCGCGATCACCGGGCCAAAGCCCATCACCGCGATATCGGCCTGCGGAAAGAGGGGCTCGAGCCCCGCTTCCGGCAGGCCGTGGTCGCCCACGCCGCTGAGTTCGACCGGGCGGTCGCCCAGCCGTTCGCGCAAAGCGGCGAGGAAGCTGAGCGCCAGCGCATCGCCCGACGCCTCGCCGGCGATGACGGCCAGGCGGAAGGGGCGCATCAGGGGAAGCCTTCGACGAAGAGGCGAAGCGCGTCCGCCTGTTGGCCGAGCGTCGCCCGATCGCCGACCAGCACGGCGCCTGCGCGCAGGCCGATGCCGGAAAGCCCGGCCTCGGCGATGTTGCGCAGGGTATCGGGCCCGATCGCCGGCATGTCGACGCGCAGATCCTGTCCCGCCTTCGGGCTCTTGACGAGGAAGCCGTCGCCCTTGCCGATCTTGAGGCGCCCGCGCGCGACGAGATCAGCCACCCGCCGGATCATCGCATCGGTGCCTTCGGCGGCCTCGATCGCGACGACGCGGTGATCGGCCAGGATCGCCGCCTGCCCGACATCGAAGGGCGACAGCGCGTCGAGCAGCGAAAAGCCGCGCTCAAGCGCGGCGCGCTGCTCCGGCGATGCCTGCCGGCGGCCGAGCGCGCCTTGCGGCGCGGCCATGCCGGGCGCGATCTCGGCCGGGCCGTGGACGCGAAAGCCCTGCGTCTCGAAGAAGCGGACGACCCCGCGCAGCAGATGATCGTCCCCGCCCTGAAACGCCTTGGCGAAATGCGGCAGGTATTTTAGCGTCGAGACCTCCGGCCGCAGCGCGCCGAAGCTCGGCCGCGGCAAAGCGCCGAGCATGACGATGTCGGCGATGCCGCGCCGGCGCAGCTCGTCCAGCAGGCCGCCGAGCTGGCCGAGGCGATAGGTCGCGACATCCGCCTCCGCGCCGAATGCTGCCGGATCGGTCGCGCCTTCGAGCGCTGCGATATAGGGCCGCTCGCCGCTCCCGGTCAGGCTGCGTGCGAGTTGGAGCGGATAGTCGCCGCCGCCTGCGATCAGCGCCAGCGGGCCGCGCGTCGTTGGCCGCGGATCGGCGCTCACCGCTCCGTCGCGGCGGCGTCCCGCGGTATGCAGAGCGCCTTGTCGCCGCCTTCCCTGATGAAGTTCAGGATCTCGTCGATCAGCGGATGCGTCGCGAATTCGGTCGCGACGTCCTCGACGCGCTCGGCCAGCGTGCCTTCATCGGCGAAGAGCAGCCGATAGGCCCGGCGCAGCTCGTTGATCTGCTCGCGGCTGAAGCCGCGCCGCTTCAACCCGACGAGATTGAGCCCGGCCAGATGCGCCGGGTTGTCGCGCACCATGCCGAAGGGGATGACGTCGCTGATGACGCCGGCCCCGCCGCCGATGAAGGAATGATCGCCGACCCGGACGAACTGCAGGAGGCCCGCTCCGCCGCCGACGATGACGAAATTGCCGACCCTGACATGGCCGGCGCACATCGCATTGTTGGAGAAGACGACGTTGTCGCCGATCCGGGCATCGTGCCCGACATGCGAATTGGCAAGGAAGGCGCAGCGGTTGCCGACGACGGTGGCCATGCCGCCGCCCGCGGTGCCGGGATTCATCGTCACGCCCTCGCGGATGATGCAATCCTCGCCGACCGAGAGCGTCGAGGGCTCGCCGCGATATTTCAGGTCCTGCGGCGGGTGACCGATCGAGGCGAAGGGGAAGATCCGCGTGCGCGCGCCGATCGTGGTGCGCCCGGCGACCACGGCATGGCTGACGAGCTCGACGCCTTCGCCGAGCACGACATCCGGGCCGACCTCGCAGAACGGCCCGATCCGCACGCCCGCGCCGAGTTGCGCCTTGGGATCGACGAGCGACATGGGATGGATGGAGACGCTCATCGCGACGCTGCCCTGATCCTGAACCGACACTGCGCTCAAATGACCATTGCCGAAATCTCGGCCTCGGCGACGAGCGCGCCGTCGACGCGCGCCTCGCCCCTGTAGAACCAGATGTTGCGCTTGCGGGCGAGCTTGGTGAGGTGGAAGCGCAGCTGATCGCCCGGCGTGACGGGCTTGCGGAACTTCGCCTTGTCGATCGTGGTGAAGAGGACGGTCTTTACCTGCTCTGCGCCGGGCTCGCGGGCATTCACCACCAGGACGCCGGCGGTCTGGGCCATCGCCTCGATCATCAGCACGCCGGGGAACACCGGGCGCTCCGGGAAATGGCCGGTGAACTGCGGTTCGTTGGCCGTCACGTTCTTGATGCCGACGCCCGAATTGTCGCCGTCGATCTCGACGACGCGATCGACCAGCAGGAACGGATAGCGGTGAGGAATGCTGGCCATGATCCTCTGGATGTCGAACACACCCAGCGCCGTCGTCGCCTCGCTCATGGTCTGCCTTCTCCCGCCTGCCGTCCCTCGGGCAGCGCCTTGCCTTATTCGTCAGAAAGTGAATGCCGCTTTCCGGTCCGATGCTCCAAGCCCTCCGCCGCTTTGCCGGAAAGGCGGCGGACTCGGCAAGACAATTCTCGGCATCCGGACTGGAAAACAGCCTCCGCGCCGCTCAATCGCGTGCCGTGTCCGGCTTCTTGCCCCGGTTCGCCACCAGCGTCTTGAGCAGGGCCGTCTCGCGCGCCCAGCCGAGCGCGGGCTGGGCCGGGTAGCCGCCGAAGCGGGCGCCGCGCGGGATATCGCCGGCGACGCCGCTTTGGGCCGCGACCTGCGCGCCGGCGCCGATGACGAGATGGCCTGCGAGACCGACCTGGCCGCCGAGCACCACGAAATCCTCCAGCGTGGAGGAGCCGGCGAGCCCGGTCTGCGCGCAGATCACGCAATGGCGCCCGATCACGCAGTTATGGCCGATCTGGACGAGGTTATCGATCTTGGTGCCCTCGCCGATCACCGTATCGCGGCTGGCACCGCGGTCGATCGTGCTGTTGGCGCCGATCTCGACATCGTCCTGGATGATGACGCGGCCGATCTGCGGCACCTTCATGTGCCCCTTCGGGCCCATCGCGAAGCCGAATCCGTCCTGTCCGATGCGCGCGCCGGGGTGGATGATGACGCGGTTTCCGATCAGCGAGGCCTGGATCGTGCTGCCGGCCCCGATCGCGCAGTTGCGCCCGATCCTGACCTGCGGGCCGATGACCGCATGCGACGCCACGACCGTGCCGGCGCCGATCTCGGCGCCCGGCCCGATGACCGCGCCGGGATCGACGGTCACGCCCGCCTCGAGCACGGCGGTGGCATGGACCACGGCGCCCGGCGCGACGCCCTGCGAGGCGAAGACGGATTCAGGCTTCAGCGCGTTCGGAAAGCAGCGCGCCATCACCCCGGCGAAGGCATGATACGGCGTCGGCGTGACGAGGGCTGCCGTTCCGGCCGGGACGCGCTCGGCAAAGCGCGGCGAAACCAGGCACAGCCCCGCCTTGGTGGCGGCGAGGGCCTGGGCGTATTTCGGATTGTCCATATAGGCGAGGTCGGCCGGGCCCGCCGTTTCCAGAGGGGCGACGCCGTCGAGCCGGCGGGCGGGATCCACGCCCTGCGGCAAGGCACTGCCTGAAAGGCTTGCGACCTCGCCGAAGGTGAGCGAGGTCGCGACCGGAAAGAAAACGGGTTCTGCCATGATCGGGTCCGGAGCGGGGCTTATAGCCCCGCCGCCTCAGAAGCTGGTGCCGCCCGAGAAGCGGAACGCCTGGAGGCGGTCGCCGCCGTACTTGGCGACCAGGCCGGTCCGCGGGTCGACGCCGATCTGGCCGTCGTCCTTGGTCAGGGCGTAGGCATAGTCGAACCGGATCGGTCCCAGCGGCGACTGCCAGAGCAGGCTCGCGCCCACCGAAGACCGCAGGGTGTTCTTGTCGCGGATACAGCCGATGTTCGACTGGCCGAAAAGCCCGCCGCCGGTCAGGACATTGTACTGGCGCGCTTCCGAGCCGGCCGGGCAGGCATAGGCCACCGCCTTCGAGCCGCCGTCATAGTTGAACAGCGTGCCGGCATCGAGGAAGACCGCGCCGCGCAGGCCGAGATCGCGCGGCAGACCGAAGATCGGGAACTGCACCTCGAGCGTGCCGCCGAAATAGGTGGTGCCGCCGACCGCGTTCGCCGTGGGATCGTTCAGCACGTCGCGCGGGCCGATGCCGGAGGGCGAGAAACCGCGCACCAGCGACGGGCCGAGGAAGTAGTGATCGACCATGCGCAGATTGCCGCTGGTCGCCTGGACATGGCCACCCTGGAAGCGGAGCATGCCGACGACGTCGTCGAAGATCTCGCGGTAATAGCGGGCATCCGCAGAGATGCGGAAGAACTTCGAATCGCCGCCGAGCCCGGCGAATTCCGGCTTCAGCTCGGCCGAGAAGCCGTTGCGCGGCATACGGACGTTGTCGAGCGAGTTGTAGTTGAAGTTCAGGCCGACGAGCGAGGTCAGGGTCTTGCCCTGCGCCTCCTTGACCGCCACCGTCGCCTCGCCGTTGCTCACGCAATTGAACACGGCGTCACCCGGCGTCGGCGTGATGCCGGGTATCGGACGGCTACAGTCGTTATAGGGCCGGCTGGTCGTGTTCGGGATGTCGATCTCGGTCTGGTAGATCGAATAGCGCGGCGTGATCGAGAATTCTTCCGTGATCGGGAAGGTGAAACGCACCTGTCCGCCGGTGACGCGGCTCTCGAAGCGGCCGGTGTTGTAGTTGTCGTTGAACTTCGAGAACAGGTCGATGCCCGCCGCCACGCGATAGCCCAGGAAATAGGGCTCGGTGAAGGAGAAATCGATGCCCTGCGTCCGCTCGCCCATCGTGCCGGCGATGCGGACGAACTGGCCGCGGCCGAGGAAGTTCGCTTCCGACAGCGAGACCTCGCCGATGACGCCGTCCGCGGTCGAGTAGCCGCCGGCGATCGAGAAGGAGCCGGTCGCCTTGTCCTCGACATCGATGTTGACGACCACGCGATCCGGCGCGGAGCCGGGCTCGTTGGTGATGCGGACCTTGCTGAAGAAGCCGAGATTGTTCAGCCGGCGCTCGGCCCGGTCGACCATGACCTTGTTGTAGGCGTCGCCCTCGCCGAGATCGAGCTCGCGGCGCACGACATAGTCGCGGGTGCGGGTGTTGCCGCGCACGTTGATGCGCTCGACATAAACGCGCGGCCCCTCGTCGACGATATAGGTGATGCCGATCTGGTTGCCCGCGGCGTCGCGGTCGCCGCGCGGGCGCACCTGGGCGAAGGGGTGGCCGCGGCGCGCCACCTCGGTCGTGAGCGCGACCAGCGACTTCTCGACCGCCTCGGCATTGTAGGTGTCGCCCGTCCCGGTCGCGACATAGCGCTGAAGGGCGGCGGCATCGACGTCGCTCAGCGCGGAATCGACCGAGACATTGCCGATCTGGTAGCGCGGCCCTTCCTCGACAACGATGTCGACGACCCAGCCGCCGGCCGCCTCGTCGAAGCGTGCGGCGCTGTTGACGATCTGGAAATCGGCATAGCCGTTCTTCAGATAGAAGCGACGGATGAGGTCGAGATCGGAATTGATCCGGTCGGGGTCATAGACGTCGGAGGTCTTGATCCAGCTCAGGAAGTTCGATTCCGTCGAGCTCATCAGCCCGCGCAGGCGCCCGGCCGAATAGGCGTGGTTGCCGCTGAAATTGATCGACTTGATGCCGGTCTTGCCGCTCTCGTTGATGGTGAAGACGATGTCCTGGCGGCCGTTCGGCAGCGGCGCGATGCGGCCCGAGACCGAGGACAGGCCATAGCCGGCCCGGCGATAGGCTTCGCGCAGGCGCTCGACATCGGAATCGATCAGCGCCTGGCTGATCGGCCCGCCGGAGCGCGATTGCACGATCTGGCCGAGTTGCTCGCCCTTCAGCTTGCGATTGCCCTCGAAGGCGACGCGGTTGACCGTACCGCCCTGCTCCCTGACGGAAATCACGGTCTGGCCGCCGCGGCGGTTGACCTGCACATTGCTGAACAGCCCCGTCGCCAGCAGGCTCTCGCGGATCTCCTGCGGATTCTCGCGACCGACGGCATAGGAGCGGATCGTCTCCGCATCGACCCGCTGGTTGCCCTGGACAACCACGGCCTGCGCGAACGCCACGCCACCACTCACGGCCAGCATCAAAGCCGAAAGTCCGATCGATCGAGAGAGCCGCATCCTGGTCGTCCGGCTCTTTTGGGTCGACGTCATCAGGTCGCCTATTCCATCTCTCTGGTCACCACCCCGAACGGGGACCGCCGTCTCGCGACGGCAGCACGGGGACATTTGCGGTTCAATCGCTTCTACAAAGTTTCCGGCGGGGTGCAAACCGCGATCATCGTTAATAAAGCGTTTTTGGAAAGCTCGTTGCCGGCGGGCCACGCAAGCCCGCTGTCTTTCCTTCGCAAGGCGCGGCGCCGGTGCCGCTCTTTAGAGCATGGCGCGGACGTGGACAATGTCGTTCCAGGTCACGAACAGCATCAGCATCAGGACCAGCGCCAGGCCGAGCCGGAAGCCGATCTCCTGCGCGCGCGGGCTCAGCGGCCGGCCGCGCACGCCCTCGTAGAGATAGAACAGCAGGTGCCCGCCATCGAGCATGGGGATCGGCACGAGATTCATCAGCCCGATCGAGACCGAGAGGATCGCGGCGAGATTGAGCAGCCCGATCAGCCCGCCGCTCGAGGCGACGACGCCGGAGACCTGGGCGATCCGAATCGGACCGGAGAGCTGATCGGTGGATTCGCGCCCCGTCAGCAGCTTGGCGACATAGTCGTAGGTCCGCGTCACCACGAACCAGGTCTCGGTGAAGCCGGCCCTGACGGACTCGGCCGGGCCGAATCGCTGGAGCTTCCAATCCTCCGGGCGCGGCGAGGCCTTGATGCCGATCACGCCGATGCGTTGCGTGCCGAACGCGGTCTTCATCTCGGTGAGCGCGGGCGTCACCGGCAGGATCAGCGTGCCGCCGTCACGCTCCACCGAGACCTCGAGGCGCTCCTCGGGCCGGGTCGAGACGATGCGCTGCATGTCGGCGAAGCTCAGGACCGGCTCGCCGTCGACGGCGATCACGAGGTCGCCCGCCTTCAGCCCGGCCCGCTCGGCCGCGCTGCCGGCGACGATGGCATCGACGCGCGGAACGAGCACCTGCTTGCCGAAGAAGAAGACGGAGCCGGCGAAGATCAGGATCGCCAGCAGGAAATTCGCGACCGGGCCGGCGGCGACGATCGCCGCGCGCTCGCCCAGCGACTGCTCCGGAAAGGAGCGCGCGCGCTCCTGCGCCGACATGCGCTCGACAGCGGCATCGTCGGGCGCGCTCGCGGCATCGGCATCGCCCGAGAACTTGACGTAGCCGCCGAGCGGTATGAGCGCGAAGCGCCAGCGCGTGCCGTGCCGGTCGTCGAAGCCGAAGATCTCGCGGCCGAAGCCGATGGAGAAGGTCTTGACGTCGACCCCGCACCAGCGGCCGACCAGGAAATGCCCGAGCTCGTGGACGAAGACGACGAGCGTCAGGACGAACAGGAACGGCAGCAGATAGCCGAGCAGGAAATGCCCGCTGTTCCAGAGCGACGCCGCGAATTCCATCGAATGATCCCCTACGGTCCCAACACAGCCCTAGGTGACAGTGAACCGGGCTTGCGACAAGAGCGAGGCGGCCCGCCGCCTTGAAACTTGGTCAATGACGGTTCGGTCGGCCGCGAGGCCACCGGCCTCAAACGTCGAGATGCAGGGCAAACAGCACGAAGCCGGCCAGCACCATCACCGCCCAATACCCGTCGAGCCGGTCGAGGAAGCCGCCATGGCCGGGGATCAGCTTGCTCGAATCCTTGACGCCGAAGCGGCGCTTCAAGGCGGATTCGAACAGGTCGCCCGCCTGGCTGACGACCGAGCCGGCGAAGGAGGCCGCGACCACCGGCCCGGCCGCCGTCATCGCCTGCAGGGCCGGCACCAGCCACCAGACGAGATAGCCGCCGAGCATCCCCGCGAGCGCGCCGCCGAGCGCGCCCGACCAGGTTTTCTTCGGGCTGACGGCCGGCATCAGCTTCGGGCCGCCGAGGCTGCGCCCGGTGAAGTAGGCGGCGATGTCGGTGAGCCAGACGACGGCGAAGCTCCACAGGATCAGCGACAGGCCGATGCCGGGAAGGTCGCGCAGCGCCGGCGTGACCAGCGCGAAGGCCATCGCATAGGCCACGCCGCAGAGCTCGAGCGCCAGCCGCGAGCGCGCGAAGGGCGTCGTCAGCGCGCCGAGAAGGGCGGCGGCCGCGGCCGTGCCGGCAAGGGCCGCCGGGCTCGCCGGGGAGAAGCTCAGCGCAAGCCCGGCAACGACCACGGCGATGCCGGCGGGGATCGCGTTGCCGCGGCCGACGATCGCGAGCCATTCATAGGCGGCCAGGCCCGCGACCAGGATCCAGACCAGCCGGAACGGCCAGTCGCCCCAGAGCGTGACCAGGAGAACCAGCGCGCCGAGCACCAGCGCGGAGGCGATCCTGAGCTTCAGCTCGCTCACGCCACGCCCACGCTGCGGTCGGAGGGGGCGCCGAGGCCGCCGAAACGCCGCTCGCGCCGGCGGTACTCGGCCAGGGCCTCCTCGAAGGCGGCCCGGTCGAAATCCGGCCACATCACCGGGGCGAAGATGAATTCGGCATAGGCCGCCTGCCAGAGCAGGAAATTCGAGATGCGCGTCTCTCCCGAGGTGCGGATGACCAGTTCGGGATCGGGCAGGTCGTGCGTGTCGAGGCGGCGCGCGATCTCGGCCTCGTCGATCGCGGCGGGGTCGATCAGGCCCGCCGCCGCATCGGCCGCGAGCCGGCGTGCGGCGCGGGCGATCTCGTCGCGGGAGCCGTAGTTGAAGGCGATCACCAGAACGAGGCCGGCATTGTCGCGGGTCACCGCCTCGGCATGCTCGACGAGGCGGCGCAGATCGGGCGCGAGATCGTCCCGGCTGCCGATGATGCGGACCCTGACATTGGCGGCCGAAAGCTCGGCGAGGTCCTTCTCGACGAAATGCCTGAGCAGCCCCATCAGGAAGGAGACTTCAGCCGAGGGGCGGCGCCAGTTCTCGGTCGAGAACGAGTAGAGCGTCAGGACCCGGATGCCGAGGTCGCTGGCGTTGCGCACCGTGCGCCTGAGCGCCTCCAGCCCGCGGCGATGGCCTTCCTGCCGCGGCAGCCCGCGCTTCTGCGCCCAGCGTCCATTGCCGTCCATGATGATGGCGACATGGGCCGGGTTGGACGGCTTTACGTCGCGCTGACCGGATGACATGCGGATGAGCCTCGCTCGGCGGAGCGCGGGGAGCGCCCGCGCGGACGCTTCAGACGTGCAGGATTTCCTTTTCCTTCGCCGCCAGCGCCTGGTCGATCTCCACGATATGCTGATCGGTCGCCTTCTGGACAAGGTCGGTGTTGCGGGCGGCGTCGTCCTTGGTCAGGTCGCCGTCCTTCTCGAGCTTCTTGACGACGTCGATGCCGTCGCGGCGGACATGGCGCACCGCGACCTTGGCCTCCTCGGCATATTTATGCGCGACCTTGACCATCTCCTTGCGGCGCTGCTCGTTCAGCTCCGGGATGCGGATGCGCAGCACTTGCCCTTCCGTCTGCGGGTTGAGGCCGAGATCGGATTCGCGCACCGCCCTGTCGACCGCCTGCACCATCGAGCGGTCCCAGACCTGGACCGAGAGCAGGCGCGGCTCCGGCACGGAGACGGTCGCGAGCTGGCTCAGCGGCGTGCGCGCGCCATAGGCTTCGACCTGGATCGGGTCGAGCATGTTGGCGGAGGCGCGACCGGAGCGCAGCGAGGCGAGATCCCCCTTGAAGGACTGCACCGCACCGGCCATGCGGCGCTTGATGTCGGCGAGGTCGAACGTCGTCTGGGCCATTTCAATCGGGACCTTGCAGAGAAGCGAAAACCGGCGCGACCATGGCGGCGGGGCCGCCCAGGGTCAAGCCGACATCCTCGAACAGCACTTTCCCTCGCGCCGGGCAAGGGAAAAGCGGCCCTCAGGGCGTCACATAGGTCGCCCTGCCCTCGCCGCGCAGCACGGCGGCGAGCATGCCGGGCTCGGCGATCGAGAACACGACGATGGTCAGGCTCGCGTCGCGGGCGAGCGCGAAGGCGGCGGTGTCCATCACCTTGAGGTCGCGCCTGATGGCGTCCGCATGGGTCAAAGTGTCGTAGCGGGTCGCGGCCGGGTCCTTCTTCGGGTCGGCGCTGTAGACGCCGTCGACCTGCGTCGCCTTGAGCAGATGGCTGCAGCCGAGCTCGGCCGCGCGCAGCGCAGCGCCGGTGTCGGTGGTGAAATAGGGGTTGCCGGTGCCACCGCCGAGGATGACGACCTTGCCGTTGCTGAGATGGTCGAGGGCGCGTTTGCGGGCGTAGCTCTCGCAGAGCGAGGGCATCGGCACCGCCGACATGGCGCGCGCCGGGGCGCCGGCCGCCTCGATGGAATGTTCCAGCGCCAGCGCGTTCATCACCGTGCCGAGCATGCCGATCGAATCGGCGGTGGTGCGGTCGAGCCCCTTGTTGAGCCCCTGCACGCCGCGGAAGAAATTGCCGCCGCCGACGACGATGCCGATCTCGACGCCCTCATGCGAGGCATGGGCGATGTCGGCGGCGAGCGCCGTCAGCGTGGCGCCGTCGAGCCCGTTTCCGACAGGTCCCGCAAGGGCTTCGCCGGAGAGCTTCACGAGAACGCGTTGGGGTCTCATCGATCGTCTCTCCGTCTTCAGCCGGGACCGGACGCGATTCGCCGCGGCCCTCCCTTCCTTACAAAAAAAAGGCCGCGCGATGCGCGGCCTTTCTGTCATTCATGCGGGAGCCTGTCAGCCCGCGGTGCCGGCGGCGGCGGCGACCTCGGCCGCAAAATCCTGCTCCTCCTTCTCGATGCCCTCGCCGAGCGCGAAGCGGGCGAAGCCGGTGAGCTTCACGGCAGCGCCGAGCTTGCCCTCGGCCTCCTTGAGGACCTGCGAGACCGATTTCGAGCCGTCATGGACATAGGCCTGCTCGAGCAGGCAGTTCTCCTTGGCATAGCTCTTCAGGCCGCTCTCGGTGATCTTCTCGAGCACATGGGCGGGCTTGCCGGCGTTCTTCTCGGCCAGGATCGCCTTCTCGCGCTCCAGCACCTCCGGCGCGACCGAGGCGAGGTCGAGCGCGACCGGGTTCGTCGCCGCGACATGCATGGCAAGCTGGCGGCCGAGCGTGGCGAGCTCGTCGCCCTTGGCCGTGGTCTCCAGCGCGACGATGACGCCGATCTTGCCGAGGCCCTCAGTGATCGCGCCGTGGACATAGGAGCCGATCAGGCCGGACGAGACCTTGAGCGAGGCGACGCGGCGCAGCGTCATGTTCTCGCCGATGGTGGCGATGGCGTTGGCGATCGCCTCCTGGACACTGCCGCCGCCGGGATAGTGATGGCCGAGCAGCGCCTCGACGTCGCCGCCGCGCTCGAGCGCGACATCGGCGATGGTCTTGGCGAGCGCCTGGAACTCGGGGTTGCGCGCGACGAAGTCGGTCTCGGAATTGACCTCGACGACGACGCCTTCATTGCCCTGCACCGCGACGGAGACAAGGCCCTCGGCAGCGACGCGGCCGGCCTTCTTGGCGGCCTTGGCGAGGCCCTTGGCGCGCAGCCAGTCGATGGCGGCCTCGAGATTGCCGTCATTGGCGGAGAGCGCGGTCTTGCAGTCCATCATGCCCGCGCCGGTCTTGTCGCGGAGTTCCTTCACGAGTGCGGCGGTGATCGCTGCCATGGTCTCAGATCCTTATGGTCGGTGCGGCACCGGTCCGAGACCGGGCGCAAATCGAAAATCGTGCGGACGCCTCAAGGGGCAACGCCGACGCTCCGTTTCCGGCCGTCGGCGCTGACGAGCGTCTAGCGGGAGCGCGGCGCGGATTACGCGTCGGCGAACTCGCGGGCCTGGGCGACCCAGCCCTCGCGGTCGATCTTGCCGCCGAGCTTGAGGTCGTGGTCGATCTTGCTGACGTCGGCCGGCGACATCGCGGCGATCTGCCAGAAATGGTAGATGCCGCCGTCGTTCAGCTTCTGCACCGCGTCGGGGCCCATGCCCGAAAGCTTGGTCAGGTCGTCGGGCGCGCCGCGCGGGGCGGTCAGCACCTCGAAGACCTGGCCCTCGGCTGCGGCCGGCTCCAGCGCTTCCTCGACCACCGGCGCTTCGGCCGCGCCGACATCGATGCCCTGGTCGCCCGAGGCGCGGCCGATGCCGTCGATCGCCGAGCGGGCGATCAGGTCGCAATAGAGCTGGATCGCGCGGCCGGCGTCGTCATTGGCCGGGACCGGGAAGGTGATGCCGTCCGGGTCCGAGTTCGAATCGACGATCGCGGCGACCGGGATGCCGAGGCGCTGGGCCTCCTTGATCGCGAGCTGTTCCTTGTTGGTGTCGATCACGAAGATCATGTCGGGCGTGCCGCCCATGTCCTTGATGCCGCCGAGCGCCTTCTCGAGCTTGTCGCGCTCGCGCGACAGCATCAGGCGCTCCTTCTTGGTGAGGCCCGTACCGCCGCCGTTGAGCAGTTCGTCGACCTTGCGCAGGCGCTGGATCGAGGCCGAGATGGTCTTCCAGTTGGTCAGCATGCCGCCGAGCCAGCGGGAGTTGACATAATACTGGGCCGAGCGCTTGGCCGCATCGGCGATGGCGTCCTGCGCCTGGCGCTTGGTGCCGACGAAGAGGACGCGGCCGCCGCGGGCGACGGTGTCGGACACGGCCTGGAGCGCGCGGTGCAGCATCGGCACCGACTGCGACAGGTCGAGGATGTGAATGTTGTTGCGGACGCCGAAGATATAGGGCGACATCTTCGGGTTCCAGCGATGCGACTGGTGGCCGAAATGGGCACCGGCCTCGAGCAGCTGGCGCATGGAGAAATCGGGCAGAGCCATGGTGTTCTAGTCCTTCCGGTTGAGCCTCTGGAGCGCGAATGAACAGGGCATAAGCTGCCGCGTCACCGGAACGCCCCGGAAAACGGGGCGATGCGCTCCATGTGGAATGGCCTGCGCCTTACAGGGGATGACCGCGCAATGCAAGCCGGTGGCTCGGAAAATCCCACGGGCCTTGAGGCCGATCCGGCGCGAATCGCGTAGAACCGCATTCGGCCCGCCCCATGGGGCGGGTGCCGCCATCAGGCCGCCTTCGCACAAGGTGCCGTTGCGGAATCGGCATCAATGAGTTGTAAAAGGTCATGGGGGATATCTAGAGGCCGTCGCCTCCGCGCCCCCATGCGGAGGCTGGCGTTCCCGCCTGTCTCGTCAAACAGCCGGAGGAATTCGAAATCGGCGTGATCCTCGACCTGCGGACGATCTTCGTCACCGGCGCGCTGACCTGCTTCATCATCGGCGCGATGCAGCTGATGACCTTCGCGACCGGACGCTTCACCCGCAACCCCGTCTGGTGGGGCGTCAGCAGCCTGTGCATCGGCACCGGCCTGCTGGGCACCGCGTTGCGCGGCGCGATCCCCGACATCGCCTCGATCGAATTCGCCAATACCGCGCTGTTGGCGGGCTGCCTGCTGCTGCTCTTCGGGATCCGGAATTTCGCCGGCCGCAGGCTCGACTGGTTCGGCTTCGGCGTGGTGCTGCTCGGAACCTGGACGCTGCTTTCGCTGTCGCCCGGCCCGGAAGGCTATGCGACGCGGGTCATGGTCGTGTCGACGGTAATGGCGCTCTGCGACGCCGCGATCGTGCGCGAGGCTCTCCGGCTCGGCCGGCAGGAAGGGCTGCGTTCGGCCTGGCTCCTCGCCATCCTGTTCGCGCCGACCGTCGTGGTCTATGCCGGGCGCATCGCGCTCGCGGCGCTGGACCAGGTCGGCACCACGCTGTTTCCGGCGGAATCGGGCGCGACCGGATGGCTCGCCGCCAGCGGCGTCGCCTTCATCATCCTGAGAGGCCAGGCTCTGCTCCTGCTCTCGGCCGAGCGCAGCAACCGGAT
Organism: Bosea sp. (in: a-proteobacteria); assembly: GCF_023953965.1. Lineage (NCBI taxonomy): Bacteria > Pseudomonadati > Pseudomonadota > Alphaproteobacteria > Hyphomicrobiales > Alloboseaceae > Allobosea > Allobosea sp. The sequence continues at coordinate 997,321 of NZ_JAMLIX010000002.1, read as the reverse complement.
GCTGGCGACGCTGGCCAGGCGCGATCCGCTGACCGGCGCCATGAACCGCTCCGGGCTCGAGCAATGGCTGGCGCAACAAACGCACGGCGAGCAGCGGGCGGCGCTGCTGCTCGTCGACATCGATCACTTCAAGCGCCTCAACGACACGCTCGGCCATGCGGCGGGCGACCGGATCCTGCGCGTCTTCGCCGCCGCCGTGCGCGATGAGCTGCGCAGCACCGACATCCTGGCCCGGCAGGGCGGCGACGAATTCGCGATCATCCTGCCCGATATCGGCGTCCGGGAGGCGGTGAGGGTCGCCGAGCGCATCCGCCACGCCTTCCGCGACAAGCTCGCCGACCTCGCCGAGGCCCGCCTGCGGCCGACGCTCAGCATCGGCGTGGCGGAGGCCGGGCTCGGCGGACGGGAGCTCGACGACCTTCTGGTCGAGGCCGACGAAGCGCTCTATCGCGCCAAGCGGCTCGGCCGCGACCGCGTCCAGGCCCAGCTCTCCTCGGCGGCGTGAGGCGGGCGAAGCCCCGGAATGACGGAGGTGGTTCCGCGCTGCCGCGCCCCTACTGCAGCCGCACCTCGACCACGCCCGGCGCGGCGCGCACGGCATTGGCGATCTGCTGGTTGACCGGGAACCTGCCGGGCAATTCGATCTCGACCTCCTGGGCGCCGTCGTCGATGATCATGACGACCGAGACCTTGCCCTCGGCGCGCAGCGCCTCGCGCGGGCGAATCCGCTCGGCAAGCGAGGTCAGCGCCCTGTCGTCACGCAGATAGACCACGAGATCCTGCTTCTGGCGCGCGGCGAGGCCGTCCAACTCCTCGGCATCCTCGATGCGGGGCCTGGCCTCCTCGCCGTCGAGCACGGCCGAGAGGCGCAGGACCAGCGCCCTGCCCGGCTCGAGCAGATCGCGCAGGCGCATCAACCCTTCCGAGAACAGCACCGCCTCGAACTGGCCGCTCGGGTCCGAGAGATTGACGATGCCCATCTTGGAGCCGGATTTGGTCCGCCGTTCCGACTTGTCGATGACGGAGACCGCGACCTTGCCGACGCCGGTGCCGTTGGCGCGCACCGTCCGGGCGAAATCGGCATAGTGCTGCACGCGCAGGCGCTTCAGCACCTGGGCGTAATCGTCGAGCGGATGGCCGGAGAGGAAGAAGCCGACCGCTTCGTGCTCACGCCTGAGCTTCTCGGCCGGCGCCCAGGGCTCGACCTGCGGGATGCGGAAGGCTTCCTGCACCACGCCGCCGCCCAGCAGGTCGAACTGGCCGGCGGCGGCCTCGTCGCGGGTGCGGTTCGAGAGGGCCAGCATGCCGTCGATCGCGGCCATGGCCCGCGCCCGATCCTCCTCCAGCTCGTCGAGGGAGCCTGCGGCGATCAACGCCTCCAGCGTGCGGCGGTTGACCAGCCTCGTGTCGATCCGCCGCGCGAGATCGGCGAGGTCGCGGAAGGGGCCGCCCGCAGCGCGCGCCGCCACCAAGGCCTCGACCGCCGCCCGGCCGACGCCCTTGATCGCGCCGAGCGCGTAGAAGATCTTGCCCTCGGCGACGTCGAACTCGACGCCGGAGCGGTTGATCGCCGGCCGCTCGACCTTGATGCCGAGCCGCTCGGCGTCGCGGCGGAATTCCGAGAGCTTGTCGGTGTTGCCCATGTCGAGCGTCATCGAGGCGGCGAGGAACTCGACCGGGAAATTCGCCTTCAGATAGGCGGTCTGGAAGGCGACGATGGCATAGGCCGCCGCATGGCTCTTGTTGAAGCCGTAATCGGCGAACTTCGCCAAGAGGTCGAAGATCTCGGAGGCGATGTCCTTCTTGATGCCGCCCTCGATCGCGCCCTTCACGAAACGGTCGCGCTGGGCGTCCATCTCGGCCTTGATCTTCTTGCCCATGGCGCGGCGCAGCAGGTCCGCCTCGCCGAGCGAATAGCCGGACAGCGCCTGCGCCACCTGCATCACCTGCTCCTGGTAGACGATGATGCCGTGGGTCTCGCGCAGATAGGGCTCCATGCCGGGGTGGAGATATGTCGGCTCCTCCAGCCCGAGCTTGCGGCGGCAATAGGTCGGGATGTTGTCCATCGGCCCCGGCCGGTAGAGCGCGACCAGCGCGATCAGATCCTCGATCCGGTCGGCCTTCATCTCGACCAGCGCCTTGCGCATGCCGGCCGATTCCACCTGGAACACGCCGACCGTCTCGCCGCGCGCCAGCATGGCGTAGGTCGGCGGGTCGTCGAACGGCAATTTGGCGAGGTCGATGGCGATGCCGCGCTGGGCGATCAGCTTCACCGCCGTGGTCAGCGTCGTCAGTGTCTTGAGGCCGAGGAAGTCGAACTTCACCAGCCCCGCCTGCTCGACCCATTTCATGTTGAACTGGGTGACGCGCATGCCGGTGCGCGGATCGACCGAGAGCGCGACGAGCTGCTCGAGCGGGCGGTCGCCGATCACCACGCCTGCGGCGTGAGTCGAAGCATGGCGGTGAAGCCCTTCCAGCTTCTGGCCAATTTCGAGGAGGCGGGCGACGATCGGCTCCTCGGCGGCGGCCGATTGCAGCTTCGGCTCGCCCTCGATCGCATCCTTCAGCGAGATGGGCTTGGCCGGGTTCTGCGGCACCAGCTTGGTCAGCTTGTCGACCTGGCCGTAGGGCATCTCCAGCACGCGGCCGACATCGCGCAGCACGCCGCGCGCCAGGAGCGTGCCGAAGGTGATGATCTGGGCGACGCGCTCCTGCCCGTAATGATGCTTCACATACTCGATCACCTCTTCGCGCCGGTTCTGGCAGAAATCGATGTCGAAATCGGGCATCGAGACGCGGTCGGGATTGAGGAAGCGCTCGAACAGCAGGCCGAAGCGCAGCGGGTCGACGTCGGTGATCGTCAGCGCATAGGCGACGAGCGAGCCCGCGCCCGAGCCGCGGCCGGGCCCGACGGGGATATCCTTCGCCTTGGCCCATTTGATGAAGTCCGAGACGATCAGGAAATAGCCCGGAAACTTCATCCGGGTGATGATCATGAGCTCGAAATCGAGCCGCTTCTCGTAATCTTCGACGCTGTAGCCCTCGGCCGGGCCGTGCTTGTCGAGGCGCTGGCGGAGGCCGGCGCGGGCCTGCGCCTGAAGCTCCTCGGCCTCGTCGCGGCCCGCCTCGCCGAAGCGCGGCAGGATCGGCTTGCGCGGCAGCACGCGCCAGTGGCAGCGCATCGCGATCTCGACCGTGTTCGTCAGCGCCTCCGGCAAATCGGCGAAGCGCTTCTGCATCTCGGCGCGCGAGGCGAAGTAATGCTCCGGCGTAACACGGCGGCGCTCGCCATCCGAGACGAGCCGCCCTTCCGCCACCGCCAAGAGCGCGTCATGGGCGTCGAAATCGGCGGGCTTGGCGAAGAAGGGCTCGTTGGTCGCGACGACCGGCAACTCGGCATCATAGGCGAGGCGCAGCAGATGAGCCTCCCGCGCCGCCTCGCCGTCAGCGCCATGGCGCTGGATCTCGACATAGAGCCGGTCGCCATAGATGCCCTTCAGCGTCGCGAGCCGCGCCGCCGCGAGCGGAAGCTGGCCGCCGCGCAAGGCCGTGTCGACCGGCCCGTAGGGCCCCCCGGTCAGGGCGATCAGCCCGGCGTGATGGGCGCAGAGGCGCTCGATCGTCGTCACCGGCTGGCCGGCGCCGCCGGTCGCCAGCGCCGCCTCGCTGACGAGCTTCATCAGATTGCCGTAGCCGGCCTCGTCCATGGCGAGCAGGACGATATGCGGCAGGCGCTGGGCTTGCGCCGGCTTGCGGCCGCCCTCGCCCTCGTCGGCGAAATCGACCGAGAGCTGGACGCCGGCGATCGGCTGCAGGCCCGCCCCGGCGAGCTTCTCGGAGAATTCAAGACCGCCGAAGAGATTGTCGGTGTCGGTCAGCGCCAGCGCCGGCTGGCCGTCGGCGGCGGCGAGCTTGGCGAGGGTGGAAATCGTCATCGCGCCTTCGAGCAGCGAATAGCTCGAATGGACGTGCAGGTGCACGAAGCCGATCTTCGGGAGAACGCGCCCCTCGCCAGCTTCGCGACCCATAGCCCTCTCCCGCCGCGGCGCGACTCGCCCGCCCGTTCCGTCCGTTATGGCGCCGGGACGGCTCCGGCGTCGAGGGCCCGCCGCCGCATCTGTGGATGGCTCCTGCCGCGATCAGACATGCGGGCCGGTGAGGATCGCAGCCCACAGCCAGATCATGCCGAGGAAGACGCAAAGCGAGGCGATCTCGGCAATGCCGGCGGCGAATTTGCGCGTTATGGTCATGGCGAACCTCCTGTGTTCTTGATAGGTTCAGATTAGTTCATGTTTTGTTCTCGTCAATATCGGGGCGGCCCGCTTCCTGCACGAGGGTTAACGAAATCCTGTCGCTGAAAAGGGGCTCCTACCTTTGAAAAGGCGCTCCCACCTCGTCATTCCGGGGCTTCGCGTCAGCGAGGAACCCGGAACCCACGACCGGGTGAGCCGCCGACAACCCGGCATGAGATGTTCCACCCGGTCGTGGGTTCCGGGTTCGCGCCTTGAGGCGCGCCCCGGAATGACAGCCGTGCGAGATCGATGAAAGCCGTGCCCCGACCGCCTAAAGCTTGACGACGAGCCCTTCGCGGATCGTGACCTGCCGGTCCATCTGGCGGGCGAGGTCGAGGTTGTGCGTCGCGATCAGCGCCGCCAGCCCCGAGGCGCGGGCCAGCGCCATCAGCGTGCCGAAGACGTGCTGCGCCGTCTGCGGGTCGAGATTGCCGGTCGGCTCGTCGGCGAGCAAAAGGCGCGGCCCGTTGGCGACCGCCCGGCCGATGGCGACGCGCTGCCGCTCGCCGCCGGACAATTCGCCCGGCAGATGGTCGAGCCGGTCGCCGAGCCCGAGGAAGCTCAGGAGCTCGGCCGCCCGCTCCTCGGCGAGGCCACGCCCGAGCCCGCGGATGCGCTGCGGCAGCACCACGTTCTCCAGCGCCGTGAATTCGGGCAGGAGATGATGGAACTGGTAGACGAAGCCGATCTCGGTGCGGCGCAGCCGCGTGCGCGCCCTGTCGTCGAGCTTTGTCGTGGCGAGCCCGCCGACGAAGACCTCGCCGGCTTCGGGCTTCTCGAGCAGGCCGGCGACGTGCAGCAGCGTCGACTTGCCGGTGCCGCTGGGCGCCACCAGCGCCACGACCTCGCCGGGCCAGAGCGCGAAATCGGCCTTGCGCAGCACCTCGAGCGGCCCGTCGGCCTGCGGATAGAAATGCTCGACCTGCGACAGGAAGAGCGCGGGCATATCCTGGCCCATGCTCAGCCCATCCTCAGTGCTTTGACGGGATCGAGCCTCGCCGCCTTCCAGGCCGGATAGAGCGGCGCGAGCAGCGACGTCACCAGCGCCATCACCACGACGCTGGTGACGTCGCGCCAATCGACGACGGAGGGAATGTCGCTGAGGAAGCGCACGGTCGGGTCCCAGAGATTGGCGCCGGTGATCCAGTTCAGCACGGCCATGATCGACTTGATGTTGTGCGAGAACAAGAGGCCCAGCACGAAGCCGGCGAAGGTCCCGGCGACGCCGATCGAGGTGCCGGTGATCAGGAAGACGCGCAGGATCGCGCTCCGCGTCGCGCCCATCGTGCGCATGATCGCGATGTCCTCGGTCTTGTCCTTCACCAGCATGATCATGACGGAGATGATGTTCAGCGCCGCCACCAGCACGATCAGCGTCAGGATCAGGAACATCACGTTGCGCTCGACCTCGAGCGCGTTGAAGAAGCTGCGGTTGCGCTGGCGCCAGTCGGAGAGGACGAGCGGGCGCGGCGCGTCGGCCTCGATCGCGTCGCGCACGGCCTGGGTCCTGTCGGGGTTGTCGACGAAGATCTCGATGACGTTCACGTCGCCGTCGCGGTTGAAATAGGCCTGCGACTCGGCGAGCGGCATGTAGACGAAGGTGCCGTCGAACTCGGTCATGCCGATCTCGAAGATCGCCTTGACCGGATAGGCCTTGATCCGCGGCGCCGTGCCGAAGGGCGTCGAGGCACCCTGGGGCGAGACCAGCGTCATCATGTCGCCGACCTGGAGGCCGAGCGCGTTGGCGAGGCGGATGCCGATGGCGACGCCGGGCGGGGCGGCATCGAAGCCCTCGAGCGTGCCGGATCGGACGTTGCCGCCGATGAAGGGAATCTCCTTGATGTCGGCCTCGCGCACGCCGCGCACCAGCACGCCGTTGTTGCCGGTCTGCGAGGAGGCGAGCGCCTGCCCCTCGACCAGCGGAATGGCGAGCTTGATGCCGGGAATCTTGCGCAGCCGCTCGGCGACGCTGTCGTAATCGTCGAGCGGGCGGTCGATCGGGGTGGCGAAGATATGGCCGTTGACGCCGACGATCTTCTCCAGGAGCTCCTTGCGAAAGCCGTTCATCACCGACATCACGATGATCAGCGTGGCGACGCCGAGCATGATGCCGAGGAAGGAGAAGGCGGCGTTGACCGAGACGAAGCCCTCGCGCCGGCGCGAGCGCAGATAGCGCCCCGCGAGCTGCCATTCAAAGCCGGCGAAGGGTTTCGTGCCGGTCGGGACGTCCGCGCTGTCGCCCACGCTCATGCCCGGCGTCCCGTCACGCCGCCCTGCCCCTGAAGCGGTCGAGCGCGGCCTCGAGCGAGACGATCTCGCGCTCGCCGCCGGCGCGGCGCTTGATCTCGACCTTGCCCTCGCTGAGCCCCTTCGGGCCGACGATGACCTGCCAGGGCATGCCGATCAGGTCGGCCTTGGCGAATTTGGCGCCCGGCCGGTCGTCGGTGTCGTCGAGCAGGGCGTCGTAGCCCTTGGCGATGAGGTCCTGGTAGATGCGCTCGGAGGCACCGTCGCTCGCGGCGTCGCCGGGCTTCAGGTTGATCACCGCGATGTCGAAGGGGGCGATCTCGTCCGGCCAGACGATGCCGGCCTCGTCGTGCCCGGCCTCGATCAGCGCCGCGACGAGGCGGCTCGGGCCGATGCCGTAGGAGCCCATATGGACGGCCGTCTGCTGGCCGTCCGGCCCGGTCACGGTCGCGCCCATCGGCTGCGAATATTTCGTGCCGAAATAGAAGATGTGGCCGACCTCGATACCGCGCGCCGAGACCCGCTTGCCCTCGGGGATCGCCGCGAAGGCGTCCGCCTCGTGCATCTCCTCGGTCGCGGCGTAGAGGCTCGTCCATCTGTCGACGAGGCCCTGCAGGCCGGGGCGGCTGTCGAAATCGGTATCGGCCGCCGGCGTCTCGAAATCGAGATAGTCGCTGTGGCAGAAGACCTCGCTCTCGCCGGTCGAGGCGAGCACGATGAACTCATGGGACAAATCGCCGCCGATCGGGCCGGTATCGGCGCGCATCGGGATCGCCTTCAGGCCGAGCCGGGCGAAGGTGCGCAGATAGGCGGTGAACATCCGGTTATAGGCATGGCGCGCGCCGGCCTGGTCGAGATCGAAGGAATAGGCGTCCTTCATCAGGAATTCGCGCCCGCGCATCACGCCGAAGCGGGGGCGGACCTCGTCGCGGAACTTCCACTGGATGTGGTAGAGGTTGAGCGGCAGGTCCTTGTAGGACTTGACGTAGGAGCGGAAGATCTCGGTGACCATCTCCTCGTTGGTCGGGCCGTAGAGCATCTCGCGGTCGTGCCGGTCCCTGATGCGCAGCATCTCCTTGCCATAGGCGTCGTAGCGCCCGCTCTCGCGCCAGAGATCGGCCGACTGGATCGTCGGCATCAGGATCTCGATGGCGCCGGCGCGATTCTGCTCCTCGCGCACGACATTGCTGATCTTGTCGAGCACGCGCAGGCCCAGCGGCAGCCAGGAATAGATCCCCGCCGCCTGCTGGCGGATCATGCCGGCGCGCAGCATCAGCCGGTGCGAGACGATCTCCGCCTCCTTGGGCGTATCGCGCAGAAGGGGCAGGAAATAGCGGGAAAGACGCATCGGGAAACCTGTCGGAGGGCCCCGCGCGGGATCGCGCCGGGATCGCTGGAACGAGTCGCTTCTACCCGAGAGACACCATCGCTCTCGGCAAAATGCAAACCAAAAGCGTGTTCAGCCCTTGGCGAAGCGCGCCTTCAGCGCCGCGAGCACGGGCGCCGGCACGAAGGGCGAGACGTCGCCGCCCATCGCCGCGATCTGACGCACCAGCGTCGCGGTGATGAAGCGCACGCCGGGCGAGGCCGGCAGGAAGACCGTCTGCAGATCGGGCGCCATGGTGCCGTTCATCCCGGCCATCTGCATCTCGTAATCGAGGTCGCTGCCGTCGCGCAGGCCGCGGATGATGAGGCTCGCCCCGGCGCGCCGCGCCGCATCGACGGCGAGATCGGCGAAGGTCACGACCTCGAGCGAGGCGCCCCTCGCCTCGAGCAGCGGCCCGGCGACCGCGCGCAGCAGATCGGCGCGCTGATCGACCGTGAGCAGCGGCGTCTTGCCGGGGTGGACGCCGATCGCCAGGACGAGCCGCTCGCACAGGCCGGCCGCCGCCGCGATGACGTCGGCATGGCCGTTGGTCACGGGATCGAAGGAGCCGGTGTAGAAGGCGGTGCGGGTCATCAAGGCCAGCGTTAGCGGCTGGGCCGGCAAACCGCAAGCATGTCAGCGGGTTGTGAGCCCTCAGGACAGCGGCACGAGCGTGGTCAGCGCGGCGGCGCTGCCGACGACGATCGAGACAAGGATCATCAGCGACGCCACCGCGGAGGCGCGGCGGGGGCTGGCATAGGGCTGGCAGAGATTCATGGGCGGTAGCCTTGAAGCGAATCGCGACATATCCGGTTGCCCTTGGGTGAGGGCCGCAGCGGGCGGGGCCGAGGCGATATCATGACGAAACCGTGTCATCGGCGGCTCGGCTCGGCTTTCGATTGCCTTTTGCGGCGGCGCATGGCCTAAACCGGCCCGCCATGCTGACGATCAACGACATCACCTACCGCCTCGGCGAGCGCCTGCTCATCGACCGGGCGAGCGCCGCCATTCCCGACGGCGCGCGCGTCGGCTTCGTCGGCCGCAACGGCACCGGCAAGACCACGCTGTTTCGGATCATCACCGGCGATCTCGGCACCGAGGGCGGCTCGATCAGCCTGCCGAAGGGCCGGCGCATCGGCGGCGTGGCGCAGGAGGCGCCGGGCGGGCCGGAGAGGCTGATCGAGGTGGTGCTCGCCGCCGATACCGAGCGCACGGCGCTGATGCAGGAGGCCGAGACGGCGACGGACCCGCACCGCATCGCCGAGATCGGCACGCGGCTTGCCGATATCGGCGCGCATGCGGCCCCGGCGCGGGCGGCGATGGTGCTGCACGGGCTCGGCTTCGACGAGACGGCGCAGCAGCGCCCCTGCTCCGATTTCTCGGGCGGCTGGCGCATGCGCGTCGCGCTCGCGGCCGTGCTGTTCTCCGAGCCCGACCTCTTGCTGCTCGACGAGCCGACCAATTATCTCGACCTCGAAGGCACGCTCTGGCTCTACGATTATCTCGAGCGCTATCCGCATACCGTGATCGTCATCAGCCACGACCGCGAGCTGCTCGATACCTCGGTCGACCACATCCTGCATCTCGACCAGGGCAAGCTGACCCTTTATCGCGGCGGCTATTCCTCCTTCGAGAAGCAGCGCGCCGAGAAGCAGATGCAGTTGTCCCGCGCCCGGGAGAAGCAGGAGGCCGAGCGCAAGCACCTGCAAGCCTTCGTCGACCGCTTCAAGGCCAAGGCGAGCAAGGCCCGCCAGGCGCAGTCGCGCGTCAAGCGGCTGGAGAAGATGCAGGCGATCGCGACCATCGTCGACCGCGACGTGCAGCCCTTCGTCTTCCCGGGCCCGGAAAAGCCGCTCTCGCCGCCGATGATCGTGCTGGAGGACGCCAGCGCCGGCTATGGCGAGCGCAAGGTTTTGTCGCGGCTCGACCTCTCGCTCGCGCCCGACGACCGGATCGCGCTGCTCGGCGCCAACGGCAACGGCAAATCGACCTTCTGCAAGCTGATCGGCGGGAGGCTTGCGCCCCTATCCGGCACGATGAAGTTGTCGAGCAAGCTGGAGACCGCCTATTTCGCCCAGCACCAGCTCGACGAATTGCGCATCGAGGATTCGGCCGTCGGCCATCTGCGCGACCTGATGCCCGATGCGCCGGAAGCGAAGGTCCGTTCCAAGGCGGCGCAGATCGGCTTTCCCGCCGCCAAGGCGGATACACCGGTGAAGCTTCTCTCCGGCGGCGAGAAGGCGCGGCTGATGCTGGGGTTCGCGACCTTCCACGGGCCGCATCTGCTGATCCTCGACGAGCCGACCAACCATCTCGACATCGACAGCCGCACCGCGCTCGTCAACGCGATCAACGACTACCCCGGCGCGGTCATCCTGGTCAGCCACGACCGCTTCCTGATCGAGGCCTGCGCCGACCGGCTCTGGCTCGTCGGCGGCGGCACGGTGAAGAATTTCGACGGCGACATGGACGACTACCGGACCTATGTGCTCGGCGCCGCCAAGGCCGAGCGGCGCGGCAAGCCGGCGCCTGAAGCCGCCGCGAAGCCCAAGGCCGACGAGCGCAAGGAGGCCGCGACGAAGCGGGCGGTGCTGGGGCCGCTCAGGCAGAAGCTCAACCTCGCCGAAGCGCGCATCGCCAGGCTGACCGGGCTGATCGAGAAGGTCGACGCGGCGCTCGCCAACGGCGCCTTCGCGCGCGAGCCCGACAAGGCGCTCCAGATCTCGCGCCAGCGCGCGGAACTCTCGGAAGCGTTGGCCGCGGCCGAGGAGGAATGGCTCGCGCTGGGGGAGGAGCTGGAGAGCGCGTGAGGCGGTTGCATGACGCCATGGCAGGCCTCGGGAACCGCCGCTCGGAACCCCTCTTCCTATGGGAGAGGGTTCCCCGCGGCTGATCTTTCCGCAGCGCGCGTGCGGGTCACCCCTGCCCCGGCTTGACGATGCGGCTCAGGCGGTTGTCGGTGAACAGGTAGATCTCGCGCCCGCCGGGCTCCGAATAGAGCACCTGCACCTCGCGCTGGCCCTTGCCGCTCTCGCCGACCAGCACGTCGGTCGGGCGGGCGCCCTTCAACTTGACCAGCTCGCATTCGGTGATGCCGGGCGCGATCTCCTGCGGCAGCGGCCGGGTCGAGGGATCGAGCGAGGCCCCGACGCTGCATTCGCCCTCCGGCGTCAGCACCGGCTCGCCCGTCGAGATGCCGGCGCTGGCGCTGGCGGTCGTCGTCGTGGTGACGCCGTCCTTCTTTTGCGACTGGAAGGCGAAGCCGCCCATATCGACCGAGCAGCCGGCGAGGGCCGCGGTGCAGAGGAGCAGAACGGGCAGTCTCACGCTTTCTTCTCCCAGCGGCCGGCCTCGTCCTGCTGCCAGTAGCTGGCGGCATGGCCCGAGGCCCTGGCCTTCTTCCAATCCTCGCGGGCGGCAGAAAGCGCCTCGGGATCGTCTCCGTCGAATATCAGGACGATGCGCTCGTAATCCTGCATTGCGTCGGGAATGCGGACACCGTCGGCGCAGATGCGCACCTGCGCCCCATTCGGATTATGCGCCTGCGTCGTCAGCACGACCGGGTTCTGTGCCGCATCCGCCTCCATCGCCGTGACATGCGGCAGGAAGCTCTCGTCGGCATAGGTCCACAGATGGTCGTCGAGCGCGCTCAGCCGCTCCTGGCTCGAAACCTCGACGACGGCTTTCTGGCCGCGCGACAGGGCGCGCATCAGGATCGTCGGCAGGACCTGCTCCAACGGGCGCGATTGCAGGTGGAAGAACAGGATCTCAGCCATGGACCACCCGCATCGCCACCTCACCCCTCGTAATGATCGGCGACCAGCCGGTCGAGCAGGCGCACGCCCCAGCCGGGCCCCCAGGAGCGGTTGATCTCGCTGTCCTTGGCGGCCATGCCGGTGCCGGCGATGTCGAGATGCGCCCAGGGCGTCTCGCCGACATGGCGCTGGAGGAACTGCGCGGCCGTGATCGAGCCGCCATGGCGGCCGGCGGCGTTCTTCATGTCGGCGAATTTCGAATCGATCATCTTGTCGTAGGCCTTGCCGAGCGGCAGGCGCCAGACCGTCTCGCCGGTGGCGGTGCCGGCCGCGGCGAGCCTCGCGGCGAGCTCGTCGTCGTTGCTGAACAGGCCGGCATGCTCCTGCGCCAGCGCCACCAGGATCGCGCCGGTCAGGGTCGCGAGGTCGATCATGAAGCGCGGCTTGAAGCGCTCCTGCGTGTACCAGAGCACATCGGCCAGCACGAGCCGGCCCTCGGCGTCGGTGTTGATGATCTCGATGGTCTGGCCGGAGAGCGAGGTGACGATGTCGCCGGGGCGCTGGGCGTTGCCGTCCGGCATGTTCTCGACGAGGCCGATCACGCCGACCGCGTCGACCTTGGCCTTGCGGGCGGCGAGCGCCTGCATCAGGCCGACGACGCAGGCCGCGCCCGCCATGTCGCCCTTCATGTCCTCCATGCCGGCGCCCGGCTTCAGCGAGATGCCGCCGGTGTCGAAGGTGACGCCCTTGCCGACGAAGGCGACGGGCTTCTCGCCCTTGCCCGCTCCGTTCCAGCGCATGACGACGACGCGGCTTTCGCGGCGCGAGCCCTGGCCGACGCCGAGCAGCGCGCGCATGCCGATCTTCTTCAGCGCCTTCTCGTCGAGGATCTCGACCTCGACGCCGAGCTTCTCGAGCTTTCCCGCCCGCTCGGCGAATTCCTCGGGATAGAGGACGTTGGGCGGCTCGTTGACGAGGTCGCGCGCCTGGATGACGCCGGCGGCGACGGCGTCCGCCGCCTTGAGGGCCTTCTTCAACGCCGCCGGATCGGCCGTGCGCAGCGTGACGGCGCGCGGTTCGGCCTCGTCCTTGTCCTTGCTCTTGGTCTTGTAGCGGTCGAAGGCATAGGCGCGCAGCCTGAGGCCGAGCGCGAGATCGGCGCCGTGCTGCGCGTCGATCTTGCCCTCGGGCAGCGCGAGCACGATCTCGGCACTGCGCCCCGCGCCAAGCCTGCCGGCGATCGCGCCGCCGAGCTTGACGAAATCGAGCCCGGCGCGCTCGTCCTGCGCCCCCACGCCGATGGCGATCAGGCGCTCATAGGGCGCGCCTTCCGGCGCGGGCAGCGTCAGCCCGGAGAACGCCTTGCCCTTGAAGCGCTCGGCGGCGGCGGCCCGCGCCAGCAGCGCCTGCGCGCCTTCGCCGGCCGGTCGCCTCGCCGCCTCCGGCAAGGCGAGCGTGTCGGAGACGAGGACCACGAGGTCCTGCCCCTCGACGGCGTCCGGGGCTTTGATCTCGAGCTTCAGGCGCTGCGACATGATCCGCTCACAATCTTGCGAAAACTGGCTGGGAAGGACGGCGACGGCTAAGGCGCGAACGATTCCCGTTTGCGCCATCCTCGCGCCTATACCATAGGGTTGCGTCCGACGAACCATCCCGAGGGCTTTCGCCCTCGCCTTGCCGGAAACGACTTAGTGACGCTCAACCGCCTCGACCGCTACATCCTGAAGATCGCGGCGGTCGCGGCGATCGTGCTGCTTGTCGGCCTCACCGGCGTGATCTGGGTGACGCAGGCGCTGCGCGAGGTCGATCTCGTCACCGGCAAGGGCCAGACGGTCCTGATCTTCCTGACCGTGACGCTGCTTTCGCTGCCGGCCCTGATCGCCGGCATCGCGCCGGTGGCGCTGTTCATGTCGACGCTCTACACGCTGAACAGGCTCAACGGCGATTCCGAGCTGATCGTGATGAATGCCGCGGGCGTGGCGCCGCAGCGCATCACCCGCCCCTTCCTCGTGCTCACGGTCATGACCGCGCTCGCCGTCGCCTGGATGACGGTCTCGGTGATGCCGGCGAGCTTTCGCATGCTGCGCGACCTGATCACGCTGATCCGCGCCGATTTCGTCGCCAACGTCGTCAAGGAAGGCCAGTTCGTCTCGCTCGATTCGGGCGTCACCTTCCATTACCGCGAGAAGGCCGGCGACGCGCTGGTCGGCATCTTCATGCAGGACCGGCGCGATCCGGCGCAGCCCTCGATCTATCTGGCCGAGCGCGGCCGCACCGTCGAGGCAGAGGGCCAGAGCTTCCTGATGCTGGAGAAGGGCACGATCCAGCGCGAGACCAGGAACACCAGCACGACCTCGATCATCTCCTTCGAGCGCTATGCGCTGAACCTCTCGGCGCTGACCGGCGATTCCAGCGGCGGCCCCGGCGAGGGCGACGGCGACAAGGTGATCTACAAGCCGCGCGAGCGCTCGACCTGGGATCTCCTGCGGCAGGACCCGAACGAGCCCTACTACAAGATCCAGGAAGGCCGCTTCCGGGCCGAGCTGCACAACCGGCTGTCAGCGCCGCTCTATCCCTTCGCCTTCATGCTGATCGCGTTCGCCGCCATCGGCGAGGCGCGCACCACCCGCCAGGGCCGGGCCCTGGCGATCCAGTCGGCGATCATGATCGTCGGCGCCACCCGAATCGCCGCCTACGCCGCCTGGACCGCGAGCGTGCGCTCGCCCTTCGCGGCGGCGCTGCTCTACATTCTGCCGATCGCCGCCATCGTCCTGGCCACGGTCTTCATCTTCCACGGCGCGCGTATCCAGCCCGCGCTGGCGCGCCTCGTCGCCCCCCTCGCCGCGCCGCTCAGCGGGCTCGCGGCCCGTTTCCGGCGCGCCTGATGCTGCTGTTTACAACCTTCGGCCGCTATCTGACGAGGCGCTTCGCGCGCGCCATCGTCGGGGTCTTCAGCACTTTCTTCTTCCTGATTGGGACGCTCGATTTCGTCGAGCTGATGCGCCGCGCCGGCGATTCGCCGATCGCGACGACGCCGCGCATCGTGCAGCTCGCCCTGTTCCGGGCGCCGGCGGTGGCCGAGCAGATCTTCCCCTTCGCGGCGCTGTTCGGCGGCATGTTCGCGCTCCTGACGCTGAGCCGGAAGCTCGAGCTCGTCGTCGCCCGCTCCGTCGGCGTCTCCGCCTGGCAGTTCCTGCAGCCGGCCGCGGCCGTCGCGGGCGTGATCGGGCTGATCTCGATCATGATCTACAATCCCGTCGCCGCCGAGCTGAAGCGCAAGGGCACGGCGCTCGAGACGCGCCTGTTCGTCCGCTCCGGCGGCAAATCCGGCCTGTCCCAGGAGATCTGGCTGAGGCAGCGCAGCGTCGACGGCCAGGCGATCGTGCGCGCCGCCGGCGCCCTGCCCGACGAGGACGGGCTCAGCCAGGTCGCCTTCTTCGTGTTCAACCCGGACGGCAGCTTCAAGGAGCGCATCGATGCCCGGCAGGCCCTGCTGCGCCCGGGGCACTGGGAGCTTTCCGATGCGCGCACCACCTCCGCCACGGAAGAGCCGCAAAGCTACAAGAGCTATGTGCTCGCGACGACGCTGGAGCCCGAGCAGATGCGCCAGAGCTTCACCCCGCCCGATGCGGTGGGCTTCTGGTCGATGCCGGCGGTGATCGAGCGGACGCGGCGCGCCGGGCTCGATACGACGCCTTACGAGCTGCGTTATCAATCGCTCATGGCGCGACCGCTGCTGCTGATCGCCATGGTGCTGGTGGCAGCATCCGTTTCCTTAAGATTTTTCCGTTTTGGTGGTGTGACCAAATTGGTGATAGGTGGTGTCGCGGCCGGCTTCGTGCTCTATGTCGCGACACAACTGTCGGAGGAACTCGGATCGTCGGGAATCGTCAATCCGGTCGTCGCGGCGTGGTTGCCCGCAGCATTGGGTGCGATGCTGGGGGTGCTCGCCCTCCTCCATCAGGAAGACGGGTAAGAATTACTGTGCCTATGGTTAATGGCGAGTTGACGAGATGGTTCCGGGCGTGAACCGCATGGCGCGCCTTGCGGCGGCGACGGCGCTCGCCACCAGCCTGGCCTATCTCATGGCCGGGACGGCCCATGCCCAGAACCGGGCGGCCGGCGGGCAGCCCGCGGCCGCGGCCCCGGCCAAGCCGCAGGACCGCATGGTCGTCGATGCGCGCGAGCTCGTCTACGACAACGACAAGAAGACGGTGGCGGCCGTCGGCGACGTCCAGATCCTGTATCAGGGCCGTACGATCGAGGCCGACCGCGTCATCTACGACCAGGGCGCCAAGCGCGTCATCGCGATCGGCAACGCCCGCATCACCGAGGCCAACGGCACGGTCATCACCGGCGACCGGTTCAACCTGACCGACGATTTCCGCGACGGCTTCATCGACTCGCTGCGCGTCGTGAACCCGGACAAGACCCGCTTCTCGGCGCCGCGCGCCGAGCGCACCGACGGCGAGACCTTCGTCTTCGACAAGGGCATCTACACGGCCTGCGAGCCCTGCAAGGACAATCCGGAACGGCCGCCGCTCTGGCAGGTGCGCGCCGCGCGGATCATCCACAAGAAATCCGAGCAGACGATCTATTACGAGGATGCCCGCGTCGAGTTCGCCGGCATCCCGATGGCCTATATCCCCTATATGTCGGGGCCGGATTCGACGGTGAAGCGCAAGACCGGCTTCCTGTCGCCGCACTTCATCAACACCTCGGCGCTCGGCTACGGCGTCGGCCTGCCCTATTTCCTCAACCTGGCGCCGAATTACGACCTGACGCTGACGCCGACCTATTTCAGCCGCCAGGGCTTGCTGGGCCAGGTGGAATGGCGCCACCGGCTGATGAACGGCTCCTACACGATCCGGGCCTCGGGCATCTTCCAGCAGGACAAGGAAGCCTTCCTGCCGAGCCCGCTCGGCCCGCGCGACAAGGAGTTCCGCGGCTCGGTGGAAACCAGCGGCAAGTTCTTCATCAACCCGCGCTGGACCATCGGCTGGAACGCCTCGATGTCGACCGATCGCTGGTTCTACAAGAACTACCGCATCCGCAACGAGGCCCTGAGCAATACCACCTATCTCCAGGAAGCGATCTCGACCGCCTATCTGAACGGGCAGAGCGAGAGCGCCTGGTTCGACCTGCGCGGCTATTATTTCCAGCCCCTGAACTACCAGGACTGGCAGAAGCAGCAGCCCGTCGTGCTGCCCGTGCTGGACTACGACAAGCGGGTCCACAAGCCGTCCTTCCTCGGCGGCGAGCTCTCCTTCAACGTCAACGTCACGAGCCTGACGCGCGATACCGCCGCCTTCACCGAGCTGCCGCAGCAGCAGAGCTATCTGATCACGGGCGCCGGCTATTCGCTCTATGACGGCTGCGCCGTCTACGACAAGAACCACTGCCTCGTGCGCGGGCTCGCCGGCCATGTCTCGCGCGCCACGGCCCAGCTCGCCTGGCGACGCAACTTCATCGACCCGATCGGCCAGATGTGGACGCCCTACGCCTCGGTCAGGGCCGACGTCTTCTCGATCAACCCCGACACCGGCGGGCTGATCAACTCCCGCGTCGCGACCATCGCCGACACCTCCGACGAGGTGTTCGGCCGGGTCATGCCGGCGATCGGGCTGATGTACCGCTATCCCTTCGTCGCCCGGACCGGCTGGGGCACCCATATCGTCGAGCCGGTGGCGCAGATCGTGGCGCGCCCGAACGAGACCAACAGCCTGCGCGTCGCCAACGAGGATGCGCAGAGCCTGGTCTTCGACGCCAACAACCTGTTCGAGTGGAGCGGCAAGTTCTCCGG
Source organism: Bosea sp. (in: a-proteobacteria) (assembly GCF_023953965.1). NCBI lineage: Bacteria > Pseudomonadati > Pseudomonadota > Alphaproteobacteria > Hyphomicrobiales > Alloboseaceae > Allobosea > Allobosea sp. Next base: position 979,858 of record NZ_JAMLIX010000002.1, on the reverse strand, counting down.
CTTCGACCGCGTCGAGGGCGGCACCCGCGCCAATGTCGGCGCGCTCTATACCGGGCGCTTCGGCAAGGAAGCCTTCGCCAACCTGCTCATCGGCCAGTCCTTCCAGCTCGGCGGGCGCAACTCCTTCGCCACCGGCGACCTGGTCAATACCGGGCTGAACTCCGGCCTCAACACCCGCAACTCCGATTACGTGGCCCGCGCGCAGTTCTCGCCGTTCAAGGGCTTCTTCCTGACCGGCGCGACGCGGCTCGACGCGACGACCTTCGAGGCACAGCGGATCGACGCCGCCGCGACCTATTCCAGCAGCTTCCTCTCCACCTCGCTCGGCTATGCCCGCTACGAGCCGCAGCCCGATCTCGGCATCCAGCGGCGCCGCGAGGGCCTTTCGCTCAGCGGCTCGCTGAAAGTCCTCGAGAACTGGCGGGTGCGGGCGAGCGTGCTGTTCGACCTCGACAAGTACAAATACGACCGCGAGCGCTTCCGGGCCGCCTATGCGTCCTATCTGGCGGCTCCGACCGTGGCGGCGATGCCGATCTATCCGAATACCGGCCCGTTCCAGACCGCCGGGACCTCGTTCGGCATCAACTACACCGACGAGTGCACGATCTTCGACGTCAGCTATTCGCAAAGCTACGCCGACCGCCAGGCCGGAGCGACGAAGGACACGCGCACGATCATGTTCCGCCTCGAACTGCGCACGCTGGGCGAGATCAGCTACTCGCAGAACCTCAGCGCGAGCTCGACGAGCGACGGCGTCAGCTCGTCGAACTAGGGCGGATCCTGGATTCTCGCCGCGGAGCACGTCTTGCCGGCAAAGCCGCTCGCATTGACACAGGGCGACCCGGCCGGCATCGGGCCGGAGCTGACGCTGCGCGCCTGGCTGGAGCGGCGCGAACGCGCGCTTTCCCCTTTCGCCTGGATCGGCGACCCCGGTCATCTCGCCGATCTCGCCGGCCGGCTCGGCTGGAGCGTGCCGCTCAGGACCTGCGGCTGGGACGATGCCGGCGCCGTCTTCGACGCGGCGCTGCCGGTGATTGCGCTCGACGGCCCGGCCGGTGTCGAGCCAGGCAGGCCGGACCCCGCGACGGCCTTGGGCACGATCGCCTCGATCGACCGTGCGGTCGCAGCGGCGGAGGCCGGCCAGGCTTCTGCCATCGTGACCAATCCGATCACGAAATCAGTGCTTTACAAGGCAGGCTTCAAGCACCCCGGCCATACCGAATATCTGGCGCATCTGGCGGCTCACGGCGGCGTCGCGCCGCGCCCGGTGATGATGCTGTGGTGCGAGACGCTCGCCGTCGTGCCGGTGACGATCCATGAGCCGCTGCGCCTCGTGCCCGAGCTCCTGACCACGGCGCTGATCGTCGAGACCGGCCGGATCGTCGCGGCGGGGCTGCGAAGCCACTTCGGCATCGCTTCGCCCAGGCTCGCGGTCGCCGGGCTCAACCCCCATGCCGGCGAGAACGGCGCGATGGGCCACGAGGACGCGGGCGTCGTCGCGCCGGCCGTCGCGCAGTTGCGCGCCGAGGGCATCGACGCGCTGGGCCCCTATCCGGCCGATACGCTGTTCCATGCCCGCGCGCGCGCCGGCTACGACGCGGCGCTGGCGATGTATCACGACCAGGCGCTGATCCCGATCAAGACCATCGCCTTCGACGAGGGCGTCAACGTCACGCTCGGCCTGCCCTTCATCCGCACCTCGCCGGACCACGGCACGGCCTTCGACATCGCCGGAAAAGGCATCGCGCGGCCGGACAGCCTCTGCGCCGCGCTGAAGCTCGCCGCCCGGATGGCGGACGCCTCGTGAGCCGGATCGACGAGCTGCCGCCGCTGCGCGAGGTGGTGGAGCGCCATGGGCTGACGGCGCAGAAGGCGCTCGGCCAGAACTTCCTGTTCGATCTCAACCTGACGAGCCGGATCGCCCGCGCGGCCGGGCCGCTCGAAGGCCGCACGGTGGTCGAGATCGGCCCCGGCCCCGGCGGACTGACGCGCGCGCTTTTGGCCAACGGCGCCGGGCGTGTCGTCGCGGTCGAGCGCGACCGGCGCTGCCTGCCGGCTCTCGCCGAGATCGCGGCGCATTATCCGGGAAGGCTGACGGTCATCGAGGGCGATGCGCTTTCCGTCGACCTGACGCCCTATCTGGCGGGCGAGCGGGCGAGGATCGTGTCCAACCTGCCCTACAACATCGGCACGCCGCTGCTCACCGGCTGGCTCGGGCTCGAGCCCTGGCCGCCCTGGTGGGATGGGCTCACCCTGATGTTCCAGCGCGAGGTCGCCGAGCGGATCGTCGCGACGCCGGCCGAGCGGGCCGATTACGGCCGGCTCGCCGTGCTGTCGAACTGGCGCTGCGAGACGAAGATCCTGTTCGACGTGCCGCGCAGCGCCTTCGTGCCGCCGCCGAAGATCACCTCCTCGGTCGTCCAGCTCCTTCCACGCGAGCGGCCCGAGCCCTGCGAACGGCGCCTGCTGGAGCGGGTGACGCTCGCAGCCTTCGGCCAGCGGCGCAAGATGCTGCGGCAGAGCCTGAAGGCCGTGCTGCCCGACCCCGCCCCGCTGATCGCCGCGGCCGGGCTTGCCGAGACGGCGCGGGCGGAGGAAGTGCCGGTCTCCGGCTTCGTCAGGCTGGCGAACTCGCTGGGCGAAGCGCTACCGCCGTCATTCCGGGGCGCCGGAAGGGCGAACCCGGAATGACGAGGGCAGCGCAACGACGCCCGGTCAGGGCATCTCCTCGGCGAGCAGCCGGTCGACGAAATCGCCCAGGCCCACGGCGCGGCTGCGCTTCAACCGCTCGGCCGTCAGGATCGCCTTGATCGATTCATAGGCCGCCTGGAGATCGTCGTTGACGATGACGTAGTCGTACTGGCTCCAGCGGGCGATCTCGTCGCGCGCATTGGCGAGGCGCTTGGCGATCACCTCGGCTGCATCCTCCGCCCGGCGGATCAGGCGCGAGCGCAGCTCCGCCATCGAGGGCGGCAGGATGAAGATGGTGACGACGTCGGGCCGCGAGCGCTTGACGATCTGCTGGGTGCCCTGCCAGTCGATGTCGAACAGCACGTCGCGGCCGGCGGCGAGCGACGCCTCCACCTCCTTGCGCGGCGTGCCGTAGCCGTTGCCGTGCACCTCCGCCCATTCCAGCAGGTCGTTGTGCTGGCGCATGGCATCGAAGGTCGGGCGGTCGATGAAGCGGTAATGCACGCCCTCGATCTCGGAGGGGCGCTTCGGCCGCGTCGTCACCGAGATCGAGAGGTCGAGATTGTTCTCGCTCTTGAGATTGCGCGTCAGCGTGGATTTGCCGGCGCCCGAGGGCGAGGACAGGATCAGCATCAGGCCGCGGCGGGCCGGGCGAAGGGTCTCGGCCATCAAGGCTCACTCCACGTTCTGGACCTGCTCGCGCATCTGGTCGACGACCGTGCGCAGCTCGAGCCCGATGCGCGACAGGCCGGGATCATTGGCCTTGGCGCAGAGCGTCGAGGCTTCGCGGCCGAATTCCTGCGCCAGGAAATCGAGCTTGCGGCCGATCGGCCCGCCCTTGTCGAGCAGCTCGCCGAGCGCCTCGACATGGGCGTGGAGGCGGTCGACCTCCTCGCGGATATCGGCGCGGACCGCCAGCAGCGCCGCTTCCTGATGCAGGCGCTGCGGATCGAAGCCGTTGTTCGCCCCGATGAGCGCCTCGACCTGCTGGGCGATGCGGGCGCGGATCGCCTCAGGCGTGCGGGCCGGATGCCGCTCGGCTTGCCCGGCGAGCCCGGCGATGGTTGCAAGATGGCCGCGGACGATGGCCTCGAGCGCCCGCCCCTCGGCGGCGCGCGCCTCCTTGAGCGCCCGGGCCACGGCTTCGAGGCCGGCAAGCGCCGGCGCCTCGAGCGCGCTGAGGGCATCTTCGGCCTCGTCGGCATAGTCGACGACGCCGCGGATGCCGAGCAGGCCGTCATAGGAGGGCGGGTTGATGCCGGCGGCCGGCGGCAGCTTCGCCACCGCCTCGAGCAGCGCGGCGAGGATCGCCTCGTTGACGCGCGGGCGCGGCGGGCCGGCGTCGCTGGTCACAGCGAGGTTGACGTGCAGCGTTCCGCGCGAGAAGGCGCCGCCGAGCGCTTTGCGGGCCGCCTCGGCGAGAACCTCGAAGCCGGGCGGGACCCTGACCCTGAGATCGAGCCCGCGCCCGTTGACGCTGCGGATTTCCCAGGCCCAGCCATGGACCCCCGCCGTGCCGGCCGCTCGGGCGAACCCCGTCATGCTTTCGATGGCCATCGCCCTGCCGCCCCGGTTTACGATCGGGCCGGACCGTAGTGGCGCGCCCGTGCGACAGCAAGCCGCCCGCGACGGGAAAATGGGGATGGAGCCGACCCCACTGTCACGGCTTGAGCTGCGGCACCTGCTTCGGCGAGTTGAGATCGAAGGTTTTGTTGAGCAGGGGATCGCGCGCCGTCCCCTCGGAGGCGTCAAAGGCGCGCGCGCGCGTTCCGGGGACGGCCCCGGCCGGCTCGGCGACGGAAGCCGGCTGCGCGGTGGCGGGCGCCTCGGTGCGGTTTTCGGGAGCCGGCGGCGGCTCGACCTTGTCGACCGCCTCGGCCGGCGGCTTGCCGCCCTGCTGCTGGGTGCGCGTCGTCTCGATCTGGCGCCAGCGCCCGACATTGCGGTTGTGCTGCTCCAGCGTCTCGGCGAAGGCGTGGCCGCCGCTGCCGTCGGCGACGAAGTAGAGGTCCTTCGTGCGCGAATGGTTGACCACCGCCTCCATCGCCGCGCGGCCGGGATTGGCGATCGGCCCCGGCGGCAGGCCGTTGATGACATAGGTGTTGTAGGGCGTTGCCTGGGTGATCTCGCTGCGCTGGATCGGCCGGCCGAGCGTGCCCTTGCCGCCGACGAGGCCGTAGACGATCGTCGGATCGGATTGCAGCTTCATCTTCTGGTTCAGCCGGTTGATGAAGACGCCGGCGACGCGCGGGCGCTCGTCGGCGCGGCCGGTCTCCTTCTCGACGATCGAGGCGAGGATCACGAGCTCCTGCGGCGTCTTGATCGGCAGGTCGGCCGGCTTCTTGGCCCAGATCCGCTCCAGAACCGCGTTCTGGTCCCGGGCCATGCGATCGATGATGCCCTTGCGCGAGAAGCCGCGCGGGAAGCGGTAGGTGTCGGGCAGGATCGAGCCCTCCTTCGGCACCTGCTCGATCTCGCCGGTCAGAAGCTCGTTGGCGCGCAGGCGCTCGACGATCTGCTCGCTCGTCAGCCCTTCCGGAACCGTGATCGAATGCTCGACCACCTTGCCGCTCGACATGATGTCGAGGATCTCCTGCGGGCTGACGCGGGCCTTGAACAGGTATTCGCCGGCCTTGAGCTTGTGCCAGTCGCCGCCGACGATCGCCGCGATGCGGAACGAGAGCGGATGCTCGATCAGCCCCTCCCGCTCCAGGAGGGCGGCGATCTCGGTCAGCCCGCTCTCCTTGGGGATGATGACGGCGCGGTCGCTGGTCAGCGGGCCCGGCGTCTTGCTCTGGTTCGAGACGATCGCGATGCCGGCGCCGACCACGCCGGCGCCGACGAGCGCGACCGTGAACAGCCCGCTCAACATCGAGAGGAAGGGGCTGCGCCGGCGGCGGCGCGTCCTGGGCGGGGGCGCCGGCGGCGCGACGGGCTTGAGGGCCTCGCCGGGGCTTTTGGGGGCGACGCGGGGCGTATCGTTCACAGGGATGGCGCTCGCAAGCAGAGAGAAACGATGTTGGCCGGATGGGAACCGAGGGTCGGGCCGGACGCCGCTCCATTAGAGCCGGTTTCGCCGCGGCTGTGAACGCGCAATCGTGCCGTCGACAGCCTCAGTGCCCGACTCTACCCAGGAATATGGCAAAACGGCGCTGTGCCGTGGCGCCCTTCTCAATCCGGCCGGTAGCGCCGCATCACCAGCGAGGCGTTGGTGCCGCCGAAGCCGAAGGAGTTCGACAGGGCGTAGTCGATCTCGCGCTTGCGCGCGACATGCGGCACGAGGTCGATCTCGGTCTCGACGGAGGGGTTGTCGAGATTGATCGTCGGCGGCGCGATCTGGTCGCGGATGGCGAGCACCGTGAACACCGCCTCGATCGCGCCGGCGGCGCCGAGCAGGTGGCCGGTCGCCGATTTCGTCGAGGACATCGCGGGACGCCTCGGCGCATTGGCGAGCAGCCGCTCGACGGCGCGCAGCTCGATCTCGTCGCCGAGCGGCGTCGAGGTGCCGTGGGCGTTGATGTAGTCGAGATCGGAAGCGGCGATGCCGGCGCGATCCAGCGCCGCCTGCATGCAGCGATAGGCGCCGTCGCCGTCCTCGGCCGGCGAGGTGATGTGATAGGCGTCGCCCGACATGCCGTAGCCGACGACCTCGGCATAGATGCGCGCGCCGCGGGCGAGCGCATGCTCCAGCTCCTCGAGCACGAGGATGCCGGCGCCCTCGCCCATGACGAAGCCGTCGCGATCCCGGTCATAGGGGCGCGAGGCTTTCTCGGGCGTGTCGTTGAAACCGGTGGAGAGCGCCCGGCAGGCGCAGAAGCCGGCGATGCCGAGGCGGTTGATCGCCGATTCGGTGCCGCCGGCCACCATGACCTCGGCATCGCCGAGCGCGATCATGCGGGAGGCGTCGCCGACGGCGTGCGCACCGGTCGAGCAGGCGGTCACGACGGCGTGGTTCGGACCTTTCAGCCCGTGCTCGATCGAGACGTAGCCCGCCGCCAGATTGCTGAGGCGGCCGGGAATGAAGAAGGGCGAGAGGCGGCGCGGGCCGCGCTCCTTGAGCAGGAGCGACGCCTCGTAGATGCCGCCGAGCCCGCCGATGCCGGAGCCGATGGCGACGCCGGTGCGGATCTGGTCCTCGTAGCTTTGAGGCTTCCAGCCCGCGTCCTTCAGCGCCTGGGTGGCGGCGGCCATGGCGTAGACGATGAAATCGTCGACCTTGCGCTGCTCCTTCGGCTCCATCCAGTCGTCGGGATTGAACGTGCCGTCGCTGCCGTCACCGCGTGGGATGTGGCAGGCGATCCGCGCCGGCAGGTCGCTGGCGTCGAAGCCGGTGATGGGGCCGGCGCCGCTCAAGCCAGCGAGAAGCCGCGACCAGGTCGGCTCGACGCCGCAGGCGAGCGGCGTCACCATTCCGAGTCCGGTCACGACGACACGCCGCATCGGATAACTGCGAGAAACCATGGCTCTTTCTGGCGAAAGGCCAGCCCGAGGGCCGGTCAGGCGCTCTTGGACGAGAGGAACTTGACCGCGTCGCCAACGGTCACGATCGTCTCGGCGGCGTCGTCCGGGATCTCGACGCCGAACTCCTCCTCGAAGGCCATCACGAGCTCGACCGTGTCGAGGCTGTCCGCGCCCAGGTCCTCGATGAAGTTGGCGCCGTCGACGACCTTGTCGGCCTCGACGCCGAGGTGCTCGACCACGATCTTCTTCACGCGCTCGGCAACATCGCTCATGGGTCTCTTCCTTAAGACTTGGAAACTGAAAGCGCGCCGCAAGGCTTACGACGCGGTTGGGGGGAACGCATTCAGAGCCGCCGCGCCACGATGACGATGCCCGCGATCCGGAAAGCTCGAAGCCTGCACAAACGCAACAACCGAGGTTTCGTCAAGTCCCCCCGGGCCGCCGCATGGCGGCGCGACGGCGCTAGTTAACATAAGCTTTCGAGGCTGGCGAGAGCGGCGCGGGAGCGCCGGAGAGGGGCACGAAGCGGCGCATGGCCCTGCGCCGCCACGCCCGCGCCGGGCGATTCGCTGCGGGCGGGTGGACTTGGTGGACGTCGCCAACGAGGCGGTCCGCCGCTGTTTCGGGATGCGGGCAGCGCCGCGCTGTTCCGGCGCGAGATCGCGGCGGCCGGGCAAGGCGGCGGCTATTCCTTCGCCGTGCCGCAGGCGGGCGAGGCCGGGCCGATGGTGGCGCATCTCCTGCCGCTCGCCGGCTCGGCGCGCGACCTCTTCCTCGATGCGCGCTGGATCCTGTTCTTCACGCCGGTCAGGCCCCGGCCCGGCCTGGGGCTGGAGATCCTGCAGGCGCTCTACGACCTCGCACCTTCCGAGGCCACCCTGCTCTCGGCGCTCCTTGACGGGCTCTCCGTCGAGGCGGCGGCGGCAGCCTCGGGCATCAGCGTGAACACGGCGCGCAGCTATCTCAAATCAATCTTCGCCAAGACCAATGTCCGGCGGCAGACCAAGCTGATGCGCCTGCTGGGAACGAGCTTCGAGACGGGTTGACCGTCGTTGCGGGGCGCCCGGCGCTCAGATCATCGCCATGCCGCCGTTGACGTGCAGGGTCTGGCCGGTGACGTAGCCGGCTTCCGTGCTGGCGAGGAAGGCGACCGCCGCCGCGACGTCGGCGCCCGCGCCCAGCCGCCCCATCGGCACGCCGGAGAGGATGCCCTCGCGCTGCTTCTCGTTGAGCGCCTGCGTCATCGGCGATTCGATGAAGCCCGGCGCGACCACGTTGACGGTGATGTTGCGGCTCGCCACCTCCGCGGCAAGCGCCTTCGACATGCCGATCAGCCCGGCCTTGGCGGCGGCGTAGTTGCCCTGCCCCGGATTGCCCGTCGTGCCGACGACGGAGCCGATCGCGACGATGCGGCCATAGCGCCGGCGCATCATCGATTTCACCGCCGCCCGCGACAGGCGGAACGCCGCCGTCAGGTTGACCGCGAGTACGGCGTCCCAGTCCTCGTCCTTCAGGCGCATGAACAGGTTGTCGCGGGTGATGCCGGCATTGTTGACCAGGATGTCGAGCCCGCCGAGCTTCTCCTCGGCCGCCGGCACCAGCGCCTCGACCGAAGCCGCGTCGGAGAGATCGCAGGGCGTGACCACGATGCGCTCGCCCAGTTCCGCGGCAATCGCCTCCAGCGCCTCGGTGCGCGTGCCCGAGATCGCGACGCTCGCGCCTTGCGCATGCAGGGTGCGGGCGATGGCGCCGCCGAGGCCGCCGGTCGCGCCGGTGACAAGGGCCTTGCGGCCGGTCAGATCGAACATGCTCACTCCCGTAGGTCGTCTGGGCGATTATAGGACATTCCCGCCTGCCATTCCGAGGCGCCCGAAGGGCGAACCCGGAACCCATGACTGGGTGAGCCGCCCGCAACCGAGTAGAATGCCTCACCCCGCCATGGGTTCCGGGTCCTTCGCTTCGCGAAGCCCCGGAATGACAGGCGGAGCGTTTCCATCAAACGCGATACCCTATGCCTTGCGGGCCTTCCAGGCCGCGATGTCCTCGGCCGTGCCGATCGAAACCGGCGCCGCGCCGGCGACGATACGCTTGACGAGGCCGGCCAGCACCTTGCCGCTGCCGGCTTCGACGAAATCAGTCACGCCGGCCGCGGCCATCGCCAGCACGCATTCGCGCCAGCGCACCGTGCCGGTGACCTGGGCGACGAGCGAGGCGCGGATCGCGTCGGGCTCGCTCAGCGGCGCGGCGCCGACATTGGCGACGACCGGCACGACCGGCGCCCGCATCGTAACCTTTGCCAGCGCCTCGCGCATCGCCTCGGCCGCCGGCAGCATCAGGGCGCAATGAAAGGGCGCGGAAACCGGCAGCAGCATGGCGCGCTTGACGCCCCGCTCACCGGCGAGCGCGATGGCGCGCTCGATCGCGGGTTTGGAACCGGAGAGCACGACCTGCCCGCCGCCATTGTCGTTGGCGGCCTCGCAGACCTCGCCCTCAGCCGCCGCAGCGGCGATCTCGCGGGCGAGATCGAGCTCGGCGCCGAGCAGCGCCGCCATCGCGCCCTGCCCCGCCGGCACCGCCTTCTGCATGGCGTCGCCGCGGATGCGCAGGAGCCGGGCGGCATCGCCGATGGAAAAGGTGCCGGCGGCCGCGAGCGCCGAATATTCGCCGAGCGAATGGCCGGCGACGAAGGCCGAATCGCGCTTCAGGTCGAGCCCCGCCTCGCTTTCGAGGACGCGCACCACCGCAAGGCTCACCGCCATCAGTGCGGGCTGGGCATTGGCCGTCAGCGTCAGCTCCTCCGAGGGGCCCTCCCACATCACGGCCGAGAGCTTCTGCGACAGGGCCGCGTCGACCTCGTCGAACACCGCTTTCGCGACCGGGAAAGCCTCGGCCAGGCTCTTGCCCATGCCGAGGACCTGCGAACCCTGACCGGGAAAGATGAACGCTGTCGTCATCGACGCAATGCTCCGCTCTTCACAACCTTAGTAATATGACGCGGCTGTCACATCGCTTCCGCCGCGAAGTCAAGCGCGGAACCGGAAATTTCGGGCTTGCGCGGCAGATTCCGGTTGCCATTGCCGCTCGGGCGCTGTAACCACCGCCTCCTGCTTGTTCGGCCGGAGGCTGAACGGATGGCGCATGTCCGCATGGATCTGCGCAGGTTCTCATGAGCCGTCGTCCCGTGTCTCCGCCTTCGATGAAATCCTGTCGGGCCTTATCCAGGGCTCGGAGGGCTCCGCGCCGGGCGAGGCAGGGTGAAACGAGGAAGGCCACTCATGGCATTGTACGAGCATGTGCTGCTCGCGCGGCAGGATGTCAGCGCGCAGCAGGTCGAGGCCCTTGTCGAGCAGTTCAAGGGCGTGATCGAGGCGAATGGCGGCGCCATCCGCAAGGTCGAGTACTGGGGCGTCAAGTCCCTCGGATATCGCATCAAGAAGAACCGCAAGGCGCATTACACGCTGTTGAACATCGAGGCTCCCTCCGCCGCCGTGCTGGAGATGGAGCGCCAGATGCGCATCAACGAGGACGTCCTGCGCTTCCTGACCGTCCGCGTCGAGGAGCTCGAGGAAGGCCCGTCGGCCATGCTGCAGAAGCGCGACCGCGACGACCGCCCCGAGCGTGGCGGCGACCGGTTCGACCGCGGCCCGCGCCGCGACCGCCCGCGCCGCGAAGACGAAGCGACCGAAACCGCCGAAGCGGAGGCCTGATTCATGTCGACTGCATCCGCCGGCGCCCGCCGCCCCTTCTTCCGCCGCCGCAAGTCCTGCCCGTTCTCGGGCGAAGGCGCCCCGAAGATCGACTACAAGGACGTGCGCCTGCTCTCGCGCTACATCTCCGAGCGCGGCAAGATCGTGCCCTCCCGCATCACGGCGGTTTCCGCCAAGAAGCAGCGCGAGCTCGCCCAGGCGATCAAGCGCGCCCGCTTCCTGGGGCTCCTGCCCTACGTCATCCGCTGAGCGGATGAAGGTTTCCGCAGGCGCCTTGCGGTGCCTGCGGCTTTCGCTTTCGAGACCAACCAGTCACCCGGCGGTGAGACTCCACCGGGTTCGTTGAGGCGATGAGCCTCTCACCCTGCCCGGCCTTAAGAAGCCAGCGAGCAGCGGGACAGCAGGACGGACCATGATTCCGATCGTCGGCATCGGCGCGGGCCTCGTTTCGGCCCTGCTCTTCGCAGTGGTGATCAGCGGATCGCCGCTGGCGGCGCTTCTGTATTCCGCCGCCCCCCTGCCGATCTTCATCGCCTCGCTGGGCTGGAACCACCGTTCCGGGCTCTACGCCACGGCGGCCGGGGCGCTCGCCGTCGCGGTATCGCTCGCGCCCACGGGCGGCATCGCCTTCGCGCTGATCATCGCCTTGCCCGCCTGGTGGATCGCCTATCTCGCCTTGCTCGCCCGCGGCGACGGGCAGGGCCGGGTCGAGTGGTATCCGCTCGGCCATATTCTGCTCTGGATCGCCGCCACGGCCGCGCTCGCCACCGTCGGCAGCGCGCTCGTGATGACCACCGACTACGAGGCCTACCGCACGGCGATCGCGCAGATGATCGAGAACCTGCTGAACGAGATGGTGCGCGGCAAGCTGATCGTGCTGCCCGGCGACATCCAGGTGAAGGAGCTGGCGGAGAGCCTGGCGCCGGCCGTGCCGCTGGGCATCGGCGCCTCCTTCGTCACCACCATCACCGCCAATCTCTGGATCGCGGCGCGCGTCGTGAAGACGTCCGGCCGGCTGCCGCGCCCCTGGCCGTTCATCCCTTCGACCACGCTGCCGCGGCAGGCGCTGCTGCTCTTGATCGCTTCCGCCTTCGTCGCGGCGACGGGCGGCTTCATCGGCGTCGCCGCCATGGCCCTCGTCGGGGCGCTGCTCGCCGGCTTCATGTTCAGCGGTCTCGCCACGCTCCACGACATCTCGCGCGGCCGCCCCTGGCGGCTGCCGATGCTGATCTCGGTTTATGTCGCGCTCGTCGTGATGCAGGCGGTGCTGACCCCGCTGCTTGCGATCGCCGGCATGATCGACACGCTTCTCGGCCTGCGCAAGCGGGCCGCGCCGCCGCCTGCCCATTCCTGACAAACAGACTTGAAATCAAGGAGAAGAACAATGGAAGTGATCCTGCTCGAACGCGTCGCCAAGCTCGGCCAGATGGGCGACGTGGTGAAGGTGCGCGACGGCTTCGGCCGCAACTACCTGCTCGCCCGCGGCAAGGCGCTGCGCGCCACCGACGACAACAGGAAGCGCTTCGAGAGCCAGAAGCTCGAGCTCGAGACCCGCAACCTCGAGCTGAAGTCCGAGGCCGGCGCGGTCGCCTCGCGCCTCGACGGCCAGAGCGTCACCATCCTGCGCCAGTCGGGCGAATCGGGCGTGCTCTACGGCTCGGTCTCGACCCGCGACATCGCCGAGGCGCTGACCAAGGACGGCTTCAACGTCTCGCGCGGCCAGGTGACGCTGAACCACCCGATCAAAACGCTGGGCCTGCACACCGTCCCGGTCGTGCTGCATCCTGAGGTCTCGGTCACGATCACCGTCAACGTCGCCCGCTCGGCCGGGGAAGCCGAGCGCCAGGCTGCCGGCGAGAACGTCACCGCCCGCGAGGAGTTCGACCTCGACGATCTCGGCCTCGAGGTCGGCGCCGCGCTGGCCGAGGCCGGCGACGCCGAGCTCTGAGACCCGACGCACGAGAAAACGAGTCAAGGGCGCCGTGGCAACACGGCGCCTTTTTCGGTTCGAGGCCTGTGCAAAGGCGTGGATGGAGCCGCGGGATGCTGGCACCAACTGTCAGCATGTTAAGTTAGTTTTCCGCCGACTCGGGACGGCCCCGGACGCAGGTCCGCGCGGCTGATTGTCGGCTTGATTTCGCTCGGCATTGATTTATCGGGACGGCCATGGCCACCGCTACCGCCCTCGTCGCCCGCCTCGACAACCGCGAGCCGGATTACCGCGTCCAGCCTCACAACATCGAGGCGGAGCAGGCGCTGCTGGGCGCGATCCTGGTCAACAACGACGCCTTCTACCGCGTCTCCGACTTCCTGCTGGCGGAGCATTTCTTCGAGCCGATCCACCAGCGCGTCTTCGAGCTCACGGCGAGCCTGATCCGGGCCGGCAAGCTCGCGACCCCGATCACGCTCAAGACCTTCCTCAACGACGTCGATATCGGCGAGATCACGCCCTCCCAGTATCTGGCGCGGCTCGCCGCCGAGGCGACGACCGTCATCAACGCCGCCGATTACGGCCGCACGATCTACGACCTCGCCATCCGCCGCCAGCTCATCGGCGTCGGCGAGGACCTCGTCAACGTAGCCTATGACGCCCCCGTCGAGATGGCGCCGCGCGAGCAGATCGAGGATGCCGAGCGCAGGCTCTACGAGCTCGCCGAGAAGGGCCGCTACGAGGGCGGCTTCCAGAAGTTCGACGGGGCGCTCGGGCTCGCCATAGACATGGCGGCGAGCGCCTATCAGCGCGCCGGCGGGCTGTCGGGCATCTCGACGGGCCTGCGCGACGTCGACCAGCGCATGGGCGGCCTGCAACGCTCCGACCTCGTCGTGCTGGCCGGGCGCCCGGCCATGGGCAAGACCTCGCTCGCCACCAACATGGCCTTCAACATCGCCCGCGCCTGGCGCGGCGAGCGCCAGGAGGACGGCACGATCAAGAGCGTCGACGGCGGCATCGTCGGCTTCTTCTCGCTCGAGATGTCGGCCGACCAGCTCGCAACCCGCGTCGTCGCCGAGCAGTCGGGCATCTCCTCCTACAAGATCAGGCAGGGCCGCATCACCGAGGCCGATTTCGCCCGGCTGACCGACGTCGCGGCCCAGATCGAGAAGCTGCCGCTCTATATCGACCAGACCGGCGGCCTCTCGATCGCCCAGCTCATGGCCCGCGCCCGGCGCCTCAAGCGCCAGAAGGGGCTCGACGTCCTGTTCATCGACTATCTCCAGCTGCTCTCCGCCTCGGCCAAGAGCGGGCAGAACCGCGTGCAGGAGCTGACCGAGATCACCACCAGCCTGAAGGCGCTGGCCAAGGAGCTCAACGTCCCGATCGTCGCCCTCTCCCAGCTCTCGCGCCAGGTCGAAAGCCGCGACGACAAGCGCCCGCAGCTCTCGGATCTGCGCGAATCCGGCTCGATCGAGCAGGACGCCGACGTGGTGATGTTCGTCTACCGCGAGGAATACTACCTTAAGGGCAAGGAGCCGCGGCCGGGCACCGAAGAGCACAACAAGTGGCAGATCGAGATGGAGGCCGCCCACGGCCTCGCCGAGCTGATCATCGGCAAGCAGCGCCACGGCCCGACCGGCACCGTCGCTCTGCAATTCGACGCCGAGGTGACGCGCTTCTCCGACCGCGCCGACGAGATGCGCCTGCCGGAGCGCGAATGATGCCCGATACCGCCCATGGCGCGACGCTGACCATCGATCTCGACGCGCTCATCGCGAACTGGCGCGCGCTCGCCCGGCGGGCGGGCGCCGAGGCCGGCGCCGTGGTCAAGGCCGACGCCTATGGCATCGGCATCGAGCCGGCGGTGACAGTGCTCGCGCGGGCGGGCTGCCGCGACTTCTTCGTCGCGCATGTCCTGGAAGGCATCCGCGCGCGAAAGGCGGCACCGGAAGCGACGGTCTACGTCCTCAACGGCCTCCTGCCCGGAGCCTGCGAGGCTTATGCCCGGCATGCGCTCTCGCCGGTGCTGGGCTCACGGGAGGAAGTGCTGGAATGGGCCTCGTTCCGGCAGACCGGCGCGCAGGTCCGGCCGGCTGCGCTGCATATCGACACCGCTATGAACCGGCTCGGGTTCCCGACGGCCGAGGGGCTCGCGCTTGCCCGCGAGCGGCCGGACGAGTTCGCGGCGGCGGGGATCGGGCTGGTGATGAGCCATTTCTCCTCCTCCGAGGACGAGGGCGACCCGGCCAATGCCCGCCAGATCGCCGCCTTCGCCGAAATCGCGGCCGCCTTTCCCGGCCTGCCGGCCTCGCTGCTCAACTCCTCCGGCCATTTCCTCAGGGACTGCCCGTCCTATCAGCTCACCCGGCCGGGCTATGCGCTCTATGGCGGCAATCCCACGCCCGGCAGGCCGAACCCGATGCGGCCGGTCGTCGGGCTGGAGGCGCCGATCATCCAGACCCGCGAGGTCGAGCCGGGCGCGCAAGTCGGCTATAACGGCCGCTGGACCGCCACGGGCAGGCGCAAGCTCGCGACGATCTGCCTGGGCTATGCCGACGGCTATCCGCGCAATGCGAGCTGGACCGACGGCTCGACCGGCGGCTCGGCGCTGGTCGGCGGCGTCTTGTGCCCCTTCGTCGGCTCGGTCTCGATGGACCTGATCATCCTCGACGTCACCGACGCGCCGGAGGATGCCGGAAGGCGCGGCGAAAGCGTCATCCTGATCGGAGGGGAGCTCGACATCGATACGGTCGGCGCCGGGGCCAAGACGATCGGCTACGAGATCCTGACTAGCCTCGGCCGCCGCTATGCGCGGCGCTATGTCGGGCTGTGAAGGTGAATGCCCCCGCCGTCATTCCGGGGCTTCGCGCCAGCGAAGAACCCGGAACCCGCGACTGGGTGAGCGGCTGCCATCACGCGCGGCAAAGGTCGCGGGCCGCCGTAGGTTCCGGGTTCACGGCTTCGCCGCGCCCCGGAATGACGGTTTAGCGATGGCCAAGCGCGGCCCGACCTATCATTGCCAGGCCTGCGGGGCGGTCTATCACCGCTGGCAGGGCAAGTGCGACGCCTGCGGGACATGGTCCTCGCTGGTCGAGGATGCGCAGGCCGCGCCCGTTCCCGGCGGCGGACGCGCATCCTCCGGCGGACGGGCACGGGGCCGGGTGTTCGCGCTGGAGACGCTGAAGGGCGAAACGCAGGACGCACCGCGCATCGTCTCGGGGATCGGCGAGCTCGACCGCGTCACCGGCGGCGGCTTCGTTCCGGGCTCGGTGCTGCTGATCGGCGGCGATCCCGGCATCGGCAAGTCGACGCTGCTGATGCAGGCCTGCGCGGCACTGGCCAGGGCCGGGCGACGCGTCGTCTATGTCTCGGGCGAGGAATCGACCGGGCAGGTGCGGCTCAGGGCCGAGCGGATGGGGCTCGCCGAGGCGGCGGTCGATCTCGCGGCCGAGACCAATGTCGAGGATATCGTCGCCACTCTCGGCCAGGGCGAGCGCCCGGCGCTGGTGGTGATCGACTCGATCCAGACGATGTGGTCAGGCGAGGTCGAGAGCGCGCCGGGCACGGTGACGCAGGTGCGCGGCTCGGCTCAGGCGCTGATCCGCTACGCCAAGACGAGCGGCGTCTGCCTGATCCTGGTCGGCCACGTCACCAAGGACGGGCAGATCGCCGGCCCGCGCGTGGTCGAGCACATGGTCGACGCGGTTCTGTCGTTCGAAGGAGAAGGGGCGCATGCGTTCCGGATCCTGCGCGGCCAGAAGAACCGCTTCGGCCCGACCGACGAGATCGGCGTCTTCGAGATGACCGGCAAGGGGCTTAGCGAGGTGACGAACCCCTCGGCGCTGTTCCTCGCCGGGCGCGACCAGCCGGCGCCGGGCGCGGCGGTCTTCGCGGGGATAGAGGGCACGCGGCCGGTCTTGGTCGAGATCCAGGCGCTGGTCGCCCCGACCGCGCTCGGCACGCCGCGGCGCGCCGTGGTCGGCTGGGAGAACAGCCGGCTTTCCATGGTGCTGGCGGTGCTGGAAACCCATGGCGGCCTCAGGCTCGGCCAGCACGACGTCTATCTCAACGTGGCGGGGGGCCTGCGCGTCAACGAACCGGCGGCGGATCTGGCCGTCGCGGCGGCGCTGGTTTCCTCGCTGAGCGGAGCGACGCTGCCGCAGGAGGCGGTCTATTTCGGCGAGATCGCGCTCTCGGGCGCGATCCGGCCGGTTTCGGTCGCGGCGGCGCGCCTCAGGGAGGCTGCCAAGCTCGGCTTCGAGGCGGCGCTGATGCCGGCCGGCGGCGCCGACCATGGCGACGGCGGCGGGCTCTCATTGCGGCGTTTCGGCCATGTCACGGAACTCGTTGCCGATATCGCGGCGCGCGCACCACGCAAGGGTGTGAAATGACGTCGCCGGAAGGGTGACGCAGAGGCCCGGAACGCGTATAGCAAAGCCGAAACGGCCGCTGCCTCACGGCCGGTCGGCACCTGACCACAGCAAAGCGGCCCTTCCATGCCTGTCACCATTCTCGATCTCGTCGTCATCGGCGTGGTTTTGATCTCGGCTTTGCTCGCAGCCGTCCGCGGCTTCACGCGCGAGGTGCTGGCGATCGCCTCCTGGGTCGCGGCGGCGGCCGTCGCCTGGATCTTCCACCCGCAGCTCGTGCCCTTCGTGAAGCAGTACATCCCGGCAAGCTCCGCGCAGGATACGATCGCGCTCGTCGCGGCGATCGCGGCGCTGTTCCTCGGCACGCTGATCGTGGTCTCGCTGATCACGGCGCGGATTTCCGACTTCGTGCTCGATTCGCGCATCGGCGCGCTCGACCGCACGCTCGGCTTCGTCTTCGGCGCGGCGCGCGGCCTGCTTCTGGCGGTGATCGGCTACCTGTTCTTCGCGGCGCTGGTCGGCGCCGAGAAGATGCCGGTCTGGGCCCGGGACGCCAAGGCCAAGCCGATGCTGGAGGAAACCGGCCGCTCGCTGATCGCCATGCTGCCGCATGACGTCAACGCCGAGTTCATCAGGAACCTCCTGAAGAAGCAGAAGCCGGAGGAAGCGACCGAGGCTCCGGCGGAGGAGCCGCGCAGCCCGGCGCCGGTTGCGCCCGCCCCGCCCGTCCCTAATTAGCGCGTAAGAGAGTTTGCCCGCGGCCCTCCTGGAGCTCGACATGACCTCGCATACCGAGAGCGTTACCGCCTTCGACCCCGATGCCGACCGGCTCAGGGAAGAATGCGGCGTCTTCGGCATCTACGGTCATGCCGACGCGGCGGCGCTGACGGCGCTCGGCCTGCACGCGCTCCAGCATCGCGGCCAGGAGGCGGCGGGCATCGTCTCCTTCGATGGCAAGCGCTTCCATTCCGAGCGCCGGCTCGGCCTCGTCGGCGACGCCTTCTCGGAAGCGAGCGTCATCGACGAGCTCAAGGGCCCGCAGGCGATCGGCCATGTCCGCTATTCGACCACCGGCGGAACGATCCTGCGCAACGTCCAGCCGCTCTTCGCCGATCTGCACGGCGGCGGCTTCGCGGTCGCCCATAACGGCAACCTCACCAACGGGCTGACGCTCAGGCGCAACCTCGTCCGCGACGGCGCGCTCTACCAGTCGACCTCGGATACCGAAGTTCTGCTGCACCTCGTCGCGCGCAGCCGCAAGGCGCGCTTCGTCGACCGCTTCATCGAGGCGATCCGCCAGATAGAGGGCGCCTATGCCTTCGTCGGCATGACCAACAAGAAGCTGATCGGCGTGCGCGACCCGCTCGGCATCCGCCCGCTGGTGCTGGGCGAGCTCGACGGCGCGCCGATCCTGACCTCCGAGACCTGCGCGCTCGACATCATCGGCGCCAAATTCGTCCGCGAGATCGAGAACGGCGAGGTCGTGATCATCTCCGAGAGCGGGATCGAGAGCCACAAGCCCTTCCCGCCCGTGCCGGAGCGGCCCTGCATCTTCGAGTACATCTATTTCGCCCGCCCCGATTCGGTGGTGAAGGGCCGCAGCATCTACGAGCGCCGCAAGGCGATGGGCGCGGTGCTGGCCCGGGAGGCCCCGGCCGAGGCCGACGTCGTCGTGCCGGTGCCGGATTCGGGCGTGCCCGCCGCGCTCGGCTATGCCCAGGCGAGCGGCATCCCCTTCGAGCTCGGCATCATCCGCAACCATTATGTCGGGCGCACCTTCATCGAGCCGACGCAGAAGGTGCGCGAGCTCGGCGTCAAGCTGAAGCATTCGGCCAACCGCTCGGTGGTCGAGGGCAAGCGCATCATCCTGGTCGACGATTCGATCGTGCGCGGCACGACCTCGTTCAAGATCGTCAAGATGATGCGCGAGGCCGGGGCGCGCGAGGTGCATTTCCGCATCTCCTCGCCGCCGATCACCCATCCCGACTATTACGGCATCGACACGCCCGACCGGCAGAAGCTGCTCGCCGCCACCCATTCGCTGGAGGAGATGCGCCAGTTCGTCGGGGCCGATTCGCTCGCCTTCATCTCGGTCGACGGGCTCTACCGGGCGATGGGCCATGAGCGGCGCGATCCGCTGAGGCCGCAATTCACCGACCATTGCTTCACCGGCGACTACCCGACCTCGCTCACCGACATGGTCGGCGAGACCGGCAAGCAGCAGCTCTCCCTGCTGGCCGAAGCCGGCTGAGCCCATGACCAGGCCCCTCCAGGATCGCATCGCGCTCGTCACCGGTGCCTCGCGCGGCATCGGGCGCGCCGCGGCGCTGGCCTTCGCCGAGGCCGGCGCCCATGTCGTGGCGCTGGCGCGCACCACCGGCGCGCTCGAGGAGCTCGACGACGAGATTACCGCGGCCGGCGGCAGCGCCACGCTGGTGCCGCTCGACCTCGCCGATGCCGGCGGGCTGGAAAAGCTCGGCGCCGTCGTGATGGAGCGCTGGGGCAGGCTCGACATCCTCCTTGCCAATGCCGGCATCCTCGGGCCGCTCACCCCGCTCGGCCATGCCTCCGAAGCGGAATGGGCCAAGGTCATCGACATCAACGTCACCGCCAACTGGCGCCTGCTGAAGGCGCTCGATCCGGCGCTGCGCGCTTCCGATGCGGGGCGCGTCCTCATGATGTCGTCCGGCGCCGCGCATAAATGCACCGCCTATTGGGGGCCCTATTCGATCTCCAAGGCCGCCGTCGAGGCGCTGGGGCGCACCTATGCGGCCGAGACCGCGACGACGCCGGTCAAGCTGATGCTGGTCAATCCGGGCCCCTTGCGCACGCGCATGCGGGCCGAGGCGATGCCGGGCGAGGATCCGATGACGCTGAAGACCCCGGAGGCGCTGGCGCCGCATCTGGTCAGGCTCGCCTCGCCCGACTGGAACGAGAGCGGCAAGATCTTCGACTTCCCGCAGGGCAAGGTGCTGACGCCGCAACTGCCGGCGTGAGCGCTTATTTGCGCGCCTTGTCGTAAGGATTGCCGCCGCCGCGGCGATGCAGGCGGATCGGCGTGCCCGGCAGCTCGAAGGCGTCGCGCAGGTTGTTGACCAGATAGCGGGTGTAGGACACCGGCAGATGGTCGAGCTGGTTGCCGAACAGCGCAAAGGTCGGCGGCCGGGCCTTGGCCTGCGTCATGTAGCGGATCTTGATGCGCCGCCCGGCCACCGCCGGGGGCGGATGGGCCGAGAGCACGCCTTCGAGCCAGCGGTTGATCCGCGCGGTCGAGACGCGGCGGTTCCAGACGCCATAGGCCGAAAATACCGCCTGCATCAGCTTGTCGATGCCCTCGCCTGCGAGCCCCGAGAGCGGCACGATCGGCACGCCGCGCACCTGCGCCAGGAGGTGGTTCGCCTTCTCCTTGAGCTCGGCGAGCAGGCCCTGCCTGTCGGCGACGAGATCCCATTTGTTGAGGCCGATGACGACCGCCCGGCCCTCGCGCTCGGTGAGATCCACCAGCGTCAGATCCTGCTTCTCGAAGGGGATCGTGGCGTCGAGCAGCACGACGACGACCTCGGCGAAGCGGATCGCGCGCAGCGAATCCGCGACCGAAAGCTTTTCCAGCTTCTCCTCGATGCGGGCGCGCTTGCGCATGCCGGCGGTGTCGAAGAGCTTGACCTTGCGGCCGCGCCATTCCCAGTCGACCGAGATGGTGTCGCGGGTGATGCCGGCTTCCGGGCCGGTCAGCATCCGCTCCTCGCCGATCATGCGGTTGACCAGCGTCGACTTGCCGGCGTTAGGACGCCCGATGATGGTGACGCGGAGCGGACGATCCGGATCGATATCCTCCTCGTCCTCGCCCTCGGGAGCGTCCTCCCAGCCGGTGTCGTCATCGTCCTCGGGCTCGTCGGCGATGAAGGGGACGAGCGCTTCGAGCAGGTCGGCCGTGCCCTCGCCATGCTCGGCCGAGAACGGCACGGGATCGCCGAGGCCGAGCCCATAGGCCTCGATGATGCCTTCGGCGCCCTTCTTCCCCTCGGCCTTGTTGGCGAGCAGGATCACCGGCTTGCCGGAGCGGCGCACCAGATCGGCGAAGGGCTGGTCCATCGGCGTGATGCCGAGGCGCGCGTCGATCATGAACAGCACGACATCGGCCTGGGCGATCGCGGTCTCGGTCTGGGCGCGCATGCGCCCGGCCAGCGAATCCCTGTCCGCCTCCTCGAGACCTGCGGTGTCGATCACCTTGAAGCGCAGATGGCCGAGCGTGGCGTCGCCCTCGCGCCGGTCGCGCGTGACGCCGGGCCGGTCGTCGACCAGGGCGAGCTTCTTGCCGACCAGCCGGTTGAACAGCGTCGACTTGCCGACATTGGGGCGCCCGACCAGGGCGACGATGGCTGTCATGCCGCTTGTGTCAGTTCTTCACCGTGACGGGGCCGCCGCGGACGAGCGCGAGGTAGAGCTCGACGCGCTGGCGCAGGCCCTGCGGCGCCTGCGGATCGGTGATGGCGGCATCGAACCAGCGCCCGGAATCCTCGAAGAGATCGGCCTTGAGCGCGGAAATGCCGAGGAACTCGCGGGCGGTGTGGCGCCAGACGCCCTGCGCCGCCGCGAGCGGCTCGAGCGCCGCCTTGATTTCCGCATAGGGGACGAGATCGACGCGCAGGATGCCGGCGCGCAGCCTGGCGAGATCGCGATAGATCTGCTCCAGCGCGCCGTCGCCGGCGAGCGCATCGAAGGCGGCGGCACCGGCTGCGGGATCGCGCTTGGCCGTCTCGGCGGCGAGGCGGAAACGGGCGATCAGGCGGTAGCCGGCGGGCGCCGTCTCGGCCAGCTCCTTCAGGATCGTCTCGGCCTGGGCGGCATCGCCGTCGCGCGAGGATTTCAACGCCGCCTCGAGGCGCGCGCCGACGGCCTGCGACGCCTGGTTCTCGCGATGCTGCCAGAACTGCCAGCCGGCGACGGCCAGCACCGCCAGCACGGCGAGGCCGGTGATGACCCAGCCATATTTCTTCCAGAGCTCGGCCGCCTTGTCGCGGCGGACTTCCTCATCGATCTCGCGAAAAATATCGGCCATTTGACTCGTCACGATCCCTGTTGGGAGCCCGGTAGCATTTTCGCGGCCGGAATGCGAGCCGGAACCGCCGCGTTGCCCTCCGCCGTCATTCCGCCCGGAACAGCAGGCTGCCGTCGCCATAGCTGTAGAAGCGGTAATGTGCCGCGATCGCATGGGCATAGGCGCGCTTCATCAGGTCAAGCCCGCAGAAGGCGGAGACCAGCATGAACAGGGTCGAGCGCGGCAGGTGGAAATTCGTCATCAGCAGATCGACCGCGCGGAAGCGATAGCCCGGCGTGATGAAGATCGCCGTGTCGCCCGTGAAGGGCCGGATCGTGCCGTCCTCTTCCGCCGCGCTCTCGATCAGGCGCAGCGCGGTCGTGCCGATGCAGACGATCCGCCCGCCCTTCGCCCTCGCCGCGTTCAGCGCCGCGGCGGTCTCGGGCGAGACCGTGCCCCATTCGGCATGCATGCGATGATCGTCGGTGTCGTCCGTCTTCACCGGCAGGAAGGTGCCGGCGCCGACATGCAGCGTGACGAAATGGCTGGAGACGCCGCGCGCCTTCAGCGCCGCCAGGAGCTCCGGCGTGAAGTGCAGCCCGGCCGTCGGCGCGGCGACGGCGCCGTCGCTTCGGGCGAACTGCGTCTGGTAGTCGGTCGTGTCGGCGCTGTCCGTCGGGCGCTTGCCGGCGATATAGGGCGGCAGGGGCAATTCGCCGAGCCGCTCGATCGCCTCGTCGAGATAGGCACCGGTCAGGCTGAAGCGCAGGCCGACCTCGCCGCCCTCGCCCTTCGCGACCACCTCCGCCTGCAGGCGGGCGAGCTCGCAGGCGTTGCTGGCTCCGTCCGTATCGAAGCTGACCGTCTCGCCGAGGCTGAGCTTCTTGGCGGGCCGCGCGAAGGCGAGCCAGCGATCCTCGCTCTCGCGCTTGTGCAGCATGATCTCGACGCGGGCAAAATCCTCGCCGCGGTAGCGCCGCCCGCGCAGGCGAGACGGGATGACGCGCGTGTCGTTGAGGACGAGCGCGTCGCCGGGCTCGAGCAGCGAAGGCAGGTCGCGGATACCGCGATCGGCGAAGGGCTCGGCCGCGTCCGGGCGCACCACGAGCAGGCGGGCCGCATCGCGCGGGCTCGCCGGCCTCAGCGCGATCCGGTCCTCGGGCAGGTCGAAATCGAAGAGCCCGACATCCACGATGGGTCAGGCCGCGTCGGCCATCACCTTCATCGAGACGATCGAGTCGGGATCGCGGACCGGCTCGCCGCGCTTGATCTGGTCGACATTCTCCATGCCTTCAACGACTTCTCCCCAGACGGTGTACTGCTTGTCGAGGAAGCGGGCATCGTCGAAGACGATGAAGAACTGGCTGTTGGCCGAGTTCGGGTTCTGCGCGCGGGCCATCGAGCAGATGCCGCGCACATGCGGCTCGGCATTGAACTCCTGCTTCAGGTCCGGATAGCTCGAGCCTCCGGTGCCGGTGCCGTGCGGGCAGCCGACCTGGGCCATGAAGCCGTCGATGACGCGGTGGAAGACGATGCCGTCATAGAAGCCCTCGCGGGCGAGCAGCTTGATGCGCTCGACATGGCCGGGCGCGAGGTCAGGGCGCAGCTTGATGACCACCTTGCCCTTGGTGGTTTCCATGACGAGGGTGTTCTCGGGATCGAGGGACATCAGCTCTGCCTTTCGTTGGACGGCGCGCGGCCGTGGAAGCGTATGGTGAAGGGTCGCCCCGCGATACTCGCTCCGAGGCCCGTCGACAACCTCATCGGCGTGCAGGCGCGGACGGCGGCGATGGCGGACTCGCTGAAGCGCCGCTGGAATTCGGCGTCGCCGCGCCTGGTCTCCCAGGTGATGCGCGGCTCGCCGAACAGGCTGCCGTCGCGCCGCAGGCTGAAACGCAGCGAAACCATCGCGCCCGTCAGGTCGCCGGGCAAGGGCGGCGGGGTCCAGCAGCGGCTGATCGCCGGGGCGATCTCGGCGAGCCGGTCGACGATGCCCGTGCCGTCCGGCGGGGTCGCAGGGGAGAGCTGGCCGATCAGGCCGATCTCGCCGCTGCCGCGCATCGGGTGCGGCGGGCCGGGCCGGCGCCGGTCGAGGCCCGGAATGTCGCCGCCGCCGAAGGGGCCGCCGACGCCCGGATCATAGCGCTGGCCGCTCTGCGGCGGCAGGATCGGGTTCTGCGAGCCCGAGGGCGGCGGCAGAACCGGATATTGCGAGCCCGAGGGTGGCGGCAGGCTCAGATCATGCGTTCCCTGGGCCTGCGCGCCGCCGGCCGCCAGCAGCAGGGCGATCCCGATCAGGGCCGTCCGAAGCATCGCCGCCCTCCTGGGCTCGCGCCCGGCATGCCGCCTACTTGGCGTCGGCCTGCATCCGCATGCGGACGATCTTGTCGGGGGCGCTGACCTGGCCGTTGGCGGCGCTGGAGCCCTTCTTGATCTTGCGCACGGCGTCCATGCCCGAAACGACCTCGCCGAACAGCGTGTACTGGCCGGTCAGCGAGCCGCAGCCCTCATAGCAGATGAAGAACTGCGAATTGGCCGAATCCGGCGAGGCCGAGCGGGCCATGCCGACGGAGCCGACCTTGTAGGGCGTCTGGGTGAACTCGGCGGGCAGGTTCGGCAGGTCGGACTTGCCGGTGCCGGTGCCGGTCGGGTCGCCGGTCTGGGCCATGAAGCCGTCGATGACGCGGTGGAAGACGATGCCGTCATAGAAGCCGCGCTTCACCAGCGTCTTGATCTGCGCGACGTGCTTGGGCGCCAGATCCGGCCTCAGGCGGATGGTGACCGGCCCGTCCTTGGTCTCGAGGATGACGGTGTTCTCCGGATCGGGCTTCGGGCTCTGGGCCTGGGCGAAACCGAGCGAGGCGACGACGGCGAGAGCGGCGAGCGAGCTGCGCAGCATGAAGATCTCCATGGCCGCCGGAAAGCCCGGCGGATACCGGTCGATAGCTCCATCCTTTGGCCGGAACAAGGCATGGCTGCGATCCACCCCCCCTGCCCTTGCTGCACCGCACAAGAGCACGAGAGATTAATCTTGCAAAAATTCGAGGCTCATTCTGCCTAAACTGGTGACAGAGCCGCCACGATGAGCTAATCTTTTCGCTGCTGGGAGCGCTTTGCTGGCCGAAGCGCTGCGGACCAGGTCTTGGGAGGAACAAACGCCCGCCTCGCAAAACGAGTCGCACGCTTTTCGAATGTGCGCCGGTGCAGCGGTAAAAGCGGACTGATCAAGGCAAGGCATCGGCCTTGCCTTTTTTCTTGGGCGGTATCCCAGCACCGTTGTCATTCCGGGGCGCGCCACAGGCGCGAAGCCCCGGAATGACAGGCGTGTAGCGCAAAGCCGTTCCCTCAGACGTCGTAGGTCACCCAGGCATACCAGACGCCGGCGAAGATCACCGCCGCGATCAGCGAGGTGACGACAGCCTTCCTCAGGAGCCTCGGCAGCACGGGGGCGCCGGGTTCCGTTCCGGCCACGACATCGCCTGTCTCATGCTGGCTGCGGATGCCGAAGGGCAGCACCGCGAAGAGCGTGATCCACCAGATGATGAAATAAAGGGCGAAGCCGCCGACGATGTTCATGCGGCCCTCACGCCTGCTCCAGCTCGACCAGCGTGCCGAGGAAATCCTTGGGATGCAGGAACAGCACCGGCTTGCCATGGGCGCCGATGCGCGGCTCGCCGGAGCCGAGCACGCGTGCGCCTTGCGCCTTCAGCCGGTCGCGCGCCGCCAGGATGTCGTCGACCTCGTAGCAGATGTGATGGATGCCGCCATCGCCGTTGCGATCGAGGAACTTGGCGATCGGGGAATCGGCGCCGAGCGGCTCCAGGAGCTCGATCTTGGTGTTGGGCAGTTCGACGAAGACGACCGTGACGCCGTGCTCCGGCTCGGGCTGCGGCTGCGACACGCGCGCGCCGAGCGTGTCGCGATAGAGCGCGGTCGCGGCGCCGAGGTCCTTCACGGCGATGGCGACGTGGTTGAGGCGTCCGATCATGGGAGCTCCGCAGCGGTGTTCGACTGCCTTATAGCCTTACACCTCAATCACCAGCGCGTGCACCAGCGGCTTCTTGCCCCACTCCTCGTTGACCGCGCTGCGGATGCCGCGCTCCAGCGCGTTGCGCAGCGCCTCGGGATCGCGGCGGCGGGCCTTGGGGATGTTGTCGATGAGGTCGGCGAGCGTATCGGCGACATATTCGTCGAAAGCGCTGCCGTCGCGGGTCCTGGGCGGCAGGCCGAGCACGGCGATCTCGGGCTCGCCGGCGATGGCGCCCTTCGCGTCGACCGCGACCGCGATCGAGACGATGCCGGCGAAGGAGAGCCGGCGGCGCTCCTGAATCGTCTTCTCCAGCGCATTCACCAGGAGCGAGCCGTCCTGGTAGAGCCGGCCATGGGGCGCCTCGTCGACCTTGCGCGCGCCCTCGGCCGCGATCGCGACCACGTCGCCATTGCCGGCGCGCAGCACATGCTTGACGCCGAGGCTGCGGGCGAAGCTTTCGTGCTCGGCCAGATGCAGATCCTCGCCATGGGCGGGGATCGCGATCCGCGGCTTCAGCCAGCCATAGAGCCTTGCCAGCTCCTCGCGGCGGGGATGACCGGAGACGTGGACCAGATGGGTGCGGTCGGTGATGATCTCGATGTTGTCGCGCGCCAGCGCGTTCAGGATGTTGCCGACCGATTTCTCGTTGCCGGGAATGGTGCGCGAGGAGAAGATCACGCGGTCGCCGGGCGAGAGCGCGATCTCGGGATGATCGTCGGCGGCGATGCGCGAGAGCGCGGCGCGCGGCTCGCCCTGGCTGCCCGTCACCAGCGCCACCACCTTGTCGCGCGGCAGGTAGCCATAGGCGTCGACCGGGCGGAAGGCGGGTATGCCGTCGAGATAGCCGCATTCGCGCGCCACATCGATGACGCGGTCCATGGCGCGGCCGACGACGACGACCTCGCGCTCATTCGCCATCGCGGCTTCCGCCACGGCGCGCAGCCGCGCGACGTTGGAGGCGAAGGTGGTGACGGCGACGCGGCCGGGCGCCGAGGCGACCAGCTCCTTCAGCTTGGCGGCGACATCGGCCTCGCTCGGACTCGTGCCGTCGCGCATGACGTTGGTCGAATCGCAGATCAGCGCCAGCACGCCCTCGTCGCCGAGCTCGCGCAGGCGCTTCTCGTCGGTGGGCAGGCCGACGCGCGGCGTCGGATCGATCTTCCAGTCGCCACTATGGACGACGAGGCCGACAGGCGTGCGGATCGCGAGCGCGTTCGATTCGGGGATCGAATGCGCCACGGGCACGAACTCGATGTCGAAGGGGCCGAGCGTGATCCGCCCGCCCTGCGGCACGATGTTGATCTCGACATTGGGCGCGCCGGGCTCCGAGAGGCGGCGCGTCGCGAGCAGGCCGGCGGCGAAGCGCGTGCAATACACCGGCGCGCGCAACGAGGGCCAGAGCGCGGCGAGCGCGCCGATATGGTCCTCGTGGGCGTGGGTGATGACGATGCCGAGAAGATTCGCCCGCTCCTCGACGATATAGCGCAGGTCCGGCAGGACGATATCGACGCCCGGCGCCTCCGGCCCGGCGAAGGACAGGCCGCAATCGACCAGGATCCATTTGCGCCGTCCCTCCGGCCCGAAGCCGTAGAGGGCGGCGTTCATGCCGATTTCGCCGAGGCCGCCGAGGGGAACGAAGACGAGTTGGTCGGAGGCGCGGGTCACGGGGTATCCTTGGCGGTCGGCGGGCGTTGCAGCCCTAACATGACGAGCGGCACGCCTCCATAGGGACATGCGCCTCCGTCATTGCAATGACGGTTCAGCCCTGGGGAGGCGGGCCGAAGAACAGGTCGCCGGCATCGATCAGGCGCCGGCCCGTCCCGGTCTCGAGTTCGAGCCGCCCGGAGGGGTCGAGTCCGGCGAAGATGCCGCTGAGCGGGCCGTCCGGCAGGCGGATGGTGATCGTCTCACCGAGGAAGGCGGCACGCTCCAGCCAGGCGGCGCGGATCGGGCCGAAGCCGCCCGGTTGCGACCAGATGGCGAAGCGCCGGGCGAAGGCGTCGGTGAGGCCGCCGAGCATCGCTTCGATCGTGGCCTGCGGCGCCGCCGCCTTGAGGAAGGTCGCCGGATAGGGCGTGTCCGTCGGGCAGGAGGCGATGTTGACGCCGCAGCCGACGATGACGTTGAGCCGCCCTGCCCGGCTCTCGCCTTCCAGCAGCAGGCCCGAGATCTTGGCGCGGTCGAGCAGCAGGTCGTTCGGCCATTTCAGCTTCAGGCCCGATGCGGCCGGGCCGAGCAGCGCGGCAGCGGCATCGTGCAGGGCAAGCCCCACCACGAAGCCGAGCTGCGGCGCCAGCGCCGGCTCGCAAGGATCGGTCAGCAGGAGGCTCGCATAGAGATTGCCGGGCGGGGAGCCCCATTGCCGGCCGTGGCGTCCCCGGCCCGCATTCTGGCTGCGGGCGACGATCCAGAGCCTGCCCGGCTCGCCCTGATCCAGCGCGCGCCGCGCCTCCGCCATGGTGGAGCCGACTTCGTCACGGACGATCAGCCGATAGCCCGCGGCGCGGGCAGCCTCACCGAGCACGCGGCTTCAGCTCAGAACAGCGACTTGGCCGCCGCGGCCGCCGAGTCGAACAGCGGCGAGGGCAGGAGCGACAGCGCCACCACGAAGATCGCCGAGACCAGCAGCACGCCGCGCACGCCGAGGTCCGAGGCCTCGAAGGCCGGCTTCGGATCGTCGAAATAGATCAGCTTGACGATGCGCAGATAGTAATAGGCGCCGACCACGCTGGTCAGCACGCCGATCACGGCGAGCACGTAGAGCTTGGCGTCGATCGCGGCGAGGAAGACGTAGAACTTCGCCCAGAAGCCGGCGAGCGGCGGGATGCCGGCGAGCGAGAACATCATCATCGCATAGGCGAAGGCCATCCAGGGATTGGTCCGCGACAGCCCGGCGAGCTCGCCGATGTCCTCGACCGGCTTGCCGTCGCGGCGCATCATCAGCACGCAGGCGAAGGCACCGAGCGTGGTCGCGAGATAGACCGCCATATAGGTCATCACGCCCTGCACGCCGGCGGGCGTGCCGGCGGCGAGCCCGACCAGCGCGAAGCCCATATTGGCGATCGAGGAATAGGCGAGCAGGCGCTTGATGTTGCGCTGGCCGATCGCGGCGAAGGCGCCGAGCGCCATCGAGGCGATCGAGACGAAGACGATGATCTGGCGCCAGTCGTGGATCGCGCCCGGAAAGGCGCCGACGAAGACGCGGATCACCATCGCCATGGCGGCCATCTTCGGCGCCGAGGCGAAAAAGGCCGCGACCGGGGTCGGCGCGCCCTCGTAGACGTCCGGCGTCCACATGTGGAACGGCACGACCGAGATCTTGAAGACGATGCCGCCGGCGATGAAGACGATGCCGAAGATCAGGCCGAGCCCCGCATGGCCGCCTTGCGTCGCGGCCGCGATGCCGGGGAAGGCGACGGTGCCGGTGAAGCCGTAGACCAGCGAGCCGCCATAGAGCAGCATGCCGGAGGAGAGCGTGCCGAGGATGAAGTATTTCAGGCCGGCTTCCGTCGATTTCGCGTTGTCCCGGTCGAAGGCGGCGACGACGTAGAGCGCCAGCGACTGCAGCTCGATGCCGATATAGAGGCTGATCAGGTCGTTCGCCGAGATCATCATCATCATGCCGACGGTGGCCAGCACGACGAGGATCGGATATTCGAAGCGCATCACGCCGTCGCGGCGCAGCGGGTCGCAGGCGAGCAGGATCGCGGCCGCCGCCCCGATCAGCGCCAGCACCTTCATGAAGCGGGCGAAGCCGTCAACGATGAAACCGTCGTTGAAGGTCGTGGCCCGCCCGTCGCCCGACAGCACCAGCACAAGCGCGATTGCCATGAGCGCGAGCGCCAGCCCCTCGAGCAGGCGCGTCGCGCGCTCGCCGCGGATCGCGCCGACCAGCACCATGGCGATGGCGCCGAGGGCCAGGATGATTTCCGGCAGGGCCGGGCCGAGAGCGGGCAGAGCCATGTCGAGACCTTACTGCGCGGCCGCCAGCGCCGTCTTCGCGACGGTGAGCGCGGCCTGATAGTTCTTGATGAGCGCCTCGGTCGGCGCCGCGAAGGCGTCGAGGATCGCGTGCGGCTGGATGCCGTACCAGATCGTCAGCAGGACGAGCGGGACCAGGATCAGCGCCTCGCGGCCGTTCAGATCCTCGATGTCCTTGAGCTCGGGCTTCTCGAGCTCGCCGAAGACGACCCGGCGGTAGAGCCAGAGCGCATAGGCCGCCGAGAGGATGACGCCCGACGTCGCGAAGAACGCGACCCACGGATTGGCGCGGAAGGCGCCGAGCAACGTCAGGAACTCGCCGACGAAGCCCGAGGTGCCGGGCAGGCCGACATTGGCCATGGTGAAGACCATGAAGACCACGGCATAGGCCGGCATGCGGCTCACCAGCCCGCCATAGGCGGCGATCTCGCGGGTGTGCATGCGGTCGTAGATCACGCCGACGCAGAGGAAGAGCGCGCCCGAGACCAGCCCGTGGCTGACCATCTGGTACATCGCGCCCTGGATGCCCTGCGGGGTCAGCGTGAACAGCCCCATCGTCACGAAGCCCATATGGGCGACGGAGGAATAGGCGATCAGCTTCTTCATGTCCTCCTGCATCAGCGCCACCAGCGAGGTGTAGATGATGGCGATGACGGAGAGCGCGAAGACCAGCGGCGCGAACAGCGCCGAGGCTTCCGGGAACATCGGGATCGAGAAGCGGATGAAGCCGTAGCCGCCCATCTTCAGGAGGATCGCGGCGAGCACGACGGAGCCCGCCGTCGGCGCCTCGACGTGGGCGTCGGGCAGCCAGGTATGGACCGGCCACATCGGCATCTTCACCGCGAAGGAGGCGAAGAAGGCGAGCCACAGCCAGGGCTGCATCTGCGAGGGGAACTTGTGCGCGAGCAGCGTCGGGATGTCGGTGGTGCCGGCGTTCCAGTACATCGCCATCAGCGCCAGCAGCATCAGGACCGAGCCGAGCAGCGTGTAGAGGAAGAACTTGTAGGAGGCGTAGACGCGCCTTTTGCCGCCCCAGATGCCGATGATCAGGAACATCGGGATCAGGCCCGCCTCGAAGAACAGGTAGAACAGCACGAGGTCGAGCGCCGCGAAGACGCCGATCATCAGCGTCTCCAGCACGAGGAAGGCGACCATGTATTCCCGCACCCGCTTCTCGACCGAGGTCCAGGAAGCGAGGATGCAGAACGGCATCAGGAAGGCCGTCAGCACGACGAAGGGGAAGGAGAAGCCGTCGACGCCGAGCTTGAAGCGGATCGCATCCGAGATCCAGCCATGGGTCTCGACCATCTGGAAGCCGGGATTGGCCGTGTCGAACCGCCCCCAGGCGACGCAGGCGAGCAGGAAGGTCAGCACCGTCGTGATCAGCGCCGCCCAGCGGGCGTTGGAGTTGACCGAAGCCTCGTCGCCGCGCTGCGCCAGGATGAAGGCGGCGCCGACCAGCGGCAGGATCAGGAGACCGGCGAGGATACCGAAACCGAACATCATCTCACCCGCGCGCCACGAGATACCAGGTCACGAGACCGGCGATGCCGATCAGCATGGCGAAGGCATAGTGATAGAGATAGCCGGTCTGCAGCCTGACCACCCGGTTGGTGACGTCGACCACACGGGCCGAGACGCCGTCCGGGCCGAAGCCGTCGATGACGAGGCCGTCGCCCTTCTTCCACAGAAAGCGGCCGAGCCATTTCGCCGGCCTGACGAACAGGAAGTCGTAGAGCTCGTCGAAATACCACTTGTTGAGCAGGAACTGGTACAGCATCGGGTTGGCGGCGGCGAGCTTGCCGGGCACGTCCGGCCGGCGGACATACATGTACCAGGCGAGGACGAAGCCGAGCAGCATCGCCACGAAGGGCGACCAGACCACCCATGCCGGCACTTCATGCATCTCGTGCAGGATGTGGTTGTCCTTGCCCATGAACAGGGCCGACTTCCAGAACGCCTCGAAACCGTCGCCGATGAAGGCGCCCTTGAAGACGAAGCCGGCCGCGACCGCGCCGAGCGCCAGCACCGCGAGCGGGATCAGCATGACCCAGGGGCTCTCGTGCGGCGTGTGGTCATGACCGTGGCCGTGGCCGTGATCGTCGTAAGCGTGGTCGTCATGGCCGTGTGAATCATGGCCGTGGCCCCAGCGCGGCTTGCCCTCGAAGGTCATGAAATAGAGCCGCCAGGAATAGAACGAGGTCATGCAGGCGGCTGCGACCAGCAGCACGAAGGCGTAGGAACTGGCGAAGCCGCCATGCGCCACCGAGGCATAGGCGCTCTCGATGATCGCGTCCTTCGAGAAGTAGCCGGCGAAGCCGGGGAAACCGGTCAGCGCCAGCGTGCCGATCGTCATCGCGGCTGCGGTCAGCGGGATGTGCTTCCTCAGGCCCCCCATATGGCGCATGTC
This sequence comes from Bosea sp. (in: a-proteobacteria), assembly GCF_023953965.1. NCBI lineage: Bacteria > Pseudomonadati > Pseudomonadota > Alphaproteobacteria > Hyphomicrobiales > Alloboseaceae > Allobosea > Allobosea sp. The sequence continues at coordinate 947,237 of NZ_JAMLIX010000002.1, read as the reverse complement.
CTGCTCGTGATGCATCGCGTGGATGACGGAGCCGGCGCCGAGGAACAGCAGCGCCTTGAAGAAGGCGTGGGTGAAGAGGTGGAAGATGCCGGCGCCGTAATTGCCGACGCCCAGCGCCACGAACATGTAGCCGAGCTGCGAGCAGGTCGAATAGGCGATGACGCGCTTGATGTCGTTCTGCACGAGGCCGACCGTCGCCGCGAAGAAGGCGGTGGTGGCGCCGATGGCGACGACGACGGTGAGCGCGACCGGCGCGTATTCGAAGATCGGCGACAGGCGCGCCAGCATGAAGACGCCGGCGGTGACCATGGTCGCGGCATGGATCAGCGCCGAGACCGGGGTCGGGCCTTCCATCGCGTCCGGCAGCCAGGTGTGGAGCAGGAACTGCGCCGACTTGCCCATGGCGCCCATGAACAGCAAGAGGCAGGTCAGCGTCAGCGCGTTCCAGTCATAGCCGAGGAAGCGGAAGCCCTGGCCCGCAAGCTCGCCCACACGCGGGAAGATCGCGTCGAAGCCGACCGAGCCGAACAGCACGAAGACCAGGAAGATGCCGAGCGAGAAGCCGAAATCGCCGACGCGGTTGACGATGAACGCCTTCATCGCCGCCGCATTGGCCGAGGGCTTCTGGTACCAGAAGCCGATCAGCAGATAGGAGGCGAGGCCCACCCCTTCCCAGCCGAAGAACATCTGGACGAGGTTGTCCGCCGTCACCAGCATCAGCATGGCGAAGGTGAACAGCGAGAGATAGGCGAAGAAGCGCGGACGGTGCGGATCCTCGTGCATGTAGCCGATCGAATAGAGATGCACGAGCGAGGAGACCGTGTTGACCACGACCAGCATCACCGCGGTCAGCGTGTCGACGCGGAAGGCCCAGTCGACCTGCAATTCGCCCGACGAAATCCAGCTCGCGACCTGAACGCGCGTCGTGCCGGCGCCGAAGCCGACCTGGACGAAGGCGACCCAGGAGAGGACGGCGGAGACCATCAGCAGCGAGGTCGTGACGATCTCGGAGCCGCGCGCGCCGATCAGCCGGCCGAAGAGGCCGGCGATCAGGAAGCCGATCAGGGGGAGGAAGACGATCGCGTGATACATGGTCGTGAGGTCCAGGCGCGGGGGCCGCGCTCAGCCTTTCATCATGTTGATGTCTTCCACCGCGATCGAGCCGCGGTTGCGGAAGTAGACGACGAGGATGGCCAGCCCGATCGCGGCCTCCGCCGCCGCCACGGTCAGCACGAACAGGGCGAAGACCTGGCCGACGATGTCGTTCAGGAAGCTCGAGAAGGCGACGAAGTTGATGTTTGCCGAGAGCAGGATCAGCTCGAGCGACATCAGGATGACGATGACGTTCTTGCGGTTGATGAAGATGCCGAGCACGCCGAGCGTGAACAGGATCGCGCCGACGGCGAGGTAATGGCCCAGTCCGATCGTCATCACGCCATCTCCTCGGGAACGCCGGCGCGCGAGGGCACCTGCTCGACCGCCATCGCCGTGTCCTTGGTGCGGGCGTTCTGGGTGGGCACATGCTGGCGCTTGATGCCGTGCCGGTCGCGCAAGGTCAGCACGATCGCGCCGATCATCGCGACCAGCAGCACGAGGCCCGCCGCCTGGAAGTAATAGACATACTGCGTGTAGAGCACGCGCCCGAGCGCCTCGGTGTTGGAGACGTTGGCCGGGATCGCGGCGACCGGCGCCTTGACGAGCCCGGGGTCGATGACCCAGACGCCGACGACCAGCAGGAGCTCCACCGCAAAGACGAAGCCGATCAGCGCCCCGATCGGCAGGTAGTTCAGGAAGCCCTGGCGCATCTCGGCGAAATCGACGTCGAGCATCATCACCACGAACAGGAACAGCACCGCGACCGCGCCGACATAGACCACGACCAGCATCATCGCCAGGAACTCGGCGCCGAGCAGCACGAAGAGCCCGGCCGCGTTGACGAAGGCCAGGATCAGGAACAGCACCGAATGCACGGGGTTGCGCGCGGTCACCACCATGAAGGCGGATGCAACCGTCACCCCTGCGAAGAGATAGAAGAAAGCCGCTGCGGCATTCATCTCGGCCAGCCCTTCCCGCCCCCTTGCGGCGCGGTCCTCGTTTGGTTCCTGCGCCGGGACTCGGGAGCCCGCCGCAATCTGGAGCGTCTATAATCAGGCCCGCCGGGCGGGACAACCGCACGGCGGGTCTCATGTCTCATTCGGTTTCCACGCCATCATCCCGGCCGCAGCGAAGCGCGGAGCCGGGATCCATGCCGGAACGCCCCCGGCAAAGGTTCAGGCATGGATCCCAAGGCTCCCTGCGGTCGCCCGGGATGACCGCCGGAGGCGGTCGGAAAGCATCACCGATACGGCGCATCCATCGCGATGTTGCGCGCGATCTCGCGTTCCCAGCGTGCGCCGTTCGCGAGCAGCTTGTCCTTGTCGTAGAACAGCTCCTCGCGGGTCTCGGTCGCGAACTCGAAATTCGGCCCCTCGACGATGGCATCGACCGGGCAGGCCTCCTGGCAGAAGCCGCAATAGATGCACTTGGTCATGTCGATGTCGTAGCGGGTGGTGCGGCGGGTGCCGTCGTTGCGGCGGGGGCCTGCCTCGATGGTGATGGCCTGAGCCGGGCAGATCGCCTCGCACAGCTTGCAGGCGATGCAGCGCTCCTCGCCGTTCGGATAGCGGCGCAACGCATGCTCGCCACGGAAGCGCGGCGAGAGCTGGCCCTTCTCGAACGGATAGTTCAGCGTCGCCTTCGGCTTGAAGAAATAGCGCATCGACAGGCTGATCGCCTCGACGAACTCCTTCAGCAGCAGGCCCCTTGCGGCTTGCGCGAGTGACATCGCCTTCGTCCTTTACATCCTCAGCCGAACAGCGCCCGGCCGATCACGAAACCCAGGATCGGCATGAAACCGACCGTCATCACCATGAGCGCCCATCGCAGGATGCCGATGCGGCGCTCGTAATCCTCTTTCTCGGCCTGCGTCGCCGAGCGATCCGTGCGCCTCAGCGCCCCGATCACCACGGCCGAGACCAGCCGGTATTCCAGCAGGCCCAGCGCGAAGCCGATCACGGCGCCGAGCGGGCCGGCCCAATTCATCCGGCGACCGGCCCCCAGCCCATCACCTGCAACACCAGCGCCACGATCACCACGCTGCCGATCGAGAGCGGCAGGAAGACCTTCCAGCCGAGCCGCATCAGCTGGTCGTAGCGGTAGCGCGGCACGAAAGCCTTCACCAGCGCGAACATGAAGAACACCAGGCAGACCTTGAGCGCGAACCAGAACACGCCGGGCAGCCAGGTGAAGGGCGGCAACGCGATGGGCGCCGCCCAGCCGCCGAGGAACAGGATCACCGTCATCGAGCACATGGTCATGATCGCCACGTATTCGCCGAGCATGAACAGCAGGTACGGCGTCGAGGAATACTCGACCATGAAGCCCGCCACGAGCTCCGATTCCGCCTCTGCGAGGTCGAAGGGCGGCCGGTTCGTCTCGGCCAGCGCCGAGACGAAGAAGATCACGAACATCGGGAAGAGCGGGATGAAATACCAGTTCAGGATCGAGAGCCACGGCACGCCGAGCGCATGCGCCAGCCCCCGGTTCGCTTGAGCCTCGACCACGGCCGAGAGGTTGAGCGAGCCGACGCAGAGCAGCACGGTCACGATGACGAAGCCGATCGAGACCTCGTAGGACACCATCTGCGCCGCCGAGCGCAGCGCGCTCATGAACGGGTATTTCGAGTTCGAGGCCCAGCCGGCCATGATGATGCCGTAGACGCCGAGCGAGGAGATGGCGAGGATGTAGAGGATGCCGACATTGATGTCGGCGATCGCCCAGCCTTCGGCCACCGGGATCACCGCCCAGGCGCCGAGCGCGAGCAGGCAGGAGATGAACGGCGCCAGCAGGAAGATGCCCTTGTTGGCGCCGGCCGGGATGATCGGCTCCTTGAAGGCGAACTTCATCAGGTCGGCGAAGCTCTGGAACAGGCCGAAGGGACCGACCACGTTCGGGCCGCGGCGCAGCTGCACCGCCGCCCAGATCTTGCGGTCGGCGAGCAGGATATAGGCGATGAAGACCAGGAGGCAGACCAAGAGCAGCAGGCTCTTGCCGAGGATGATCGCGATATCGAGGACGAGGTCCCAGTTCATAGCCGCTTACTCCGCCGCCTGCACGAGCCGGCCGGAGGCCAGCGCCGAGCATTCCGCCATCACGGCGGAGGCGCGCGCGATCGGGTTCGTCTGATAGAAGTCGGCGACGGGCGAGGTGAAGCCCGCCTTGTCGGTCTTGCCGCCGAGGCCGGCGAGGCCGCCGATCGCGGCCGCATCGTTCGCCGGCCGGCCGTCGAGCGCGGCGAAATGCGGATGCGCCTCGTAGAGCGCCTGGCGCAGCCCCGAGAGCGAATCGAAGGGCAGCGCCTTGCCGAGGTGGCCGGAGAGCGCGCGCAGGATCGCCCAGTCGTCGCGGGCATCGCCCGGCGGGAAGGTGGCGCGGTCGGCGATCTGCACCCGGCCCTCGGTGTTCACATAGGTGCCGGACTTCTCGGTATAGGCCGCGCCCGGCAGGATCACGTCGGCGCGGTGGGCGCCGCGGTCGCCATGGGTGCCCTGATAGACGACGAAGGCGCCTTCCGGCACCTCGATCTCGTCGGCGCCGAGCAGGAAGAGGACATCGAGCGCGCCGGGCTGGACCATCGCGGCGGCGTTTAAGCCCCCCTCACCCGGCACGAAGCCGAGATCGAGCGCGCCGACGCGGGCGGCGGCGGTGTGGATCACGCCGAAACCGTTCCAGCCTTCGGCCACGGCGCCGAGCGCCTGCGCCGCCTTGGCCGCGAGCGAGAGCACGGCCTCGCCGTCGGCGCGGGCGAGCGCGCCCTGCCCGACCAGCACCATCGGCTTGCCACCGGCGGCAGCGGCCGATTTGACGAGATCGGCCAGCGTCTCGGGGCCGGCGCCGAGATGGTCGTAAGTGTAGGTCAGGTCGGCCTTCTCGCCGATGACGCTGACCTTGAAATCGCCGCGCAGCCAGCGCTTGCGGATGCGGGCGTTCAGGATCGGCGCCTCGCGGCGCGGGTTCGAGCCGACGATCAGGAGCGAGCTCGCCTCCTCGATGCCGGCGATGCCGGCGTTGAGCACGTAAGCCGCGCGGCCGAATTTCGGATGCAGCCTGGTGCCGTCCTGGCGGGCGTCGAGATTGGCGCTGCCGAGCGAGCCGATCAGGCTCTTCAGCGCGAACATCTCCTCGACCGCGGCGAGATCGCCGGCGATGGCGCCGATCTTCTCAGGCTTCGCGGCCTTCACCCTGGCCGCGACGGCGGCGAGGGCTTCGTTCCAGCTCGCGGGGCGCAGGCGGCCGTTCTCGCGGATGTAGGGCCGGTCGAGGCGCTGCGTGCGCAGGCCGTCGACGATGTGGCGGGTCTTGTCGGAGATCCACTCCTCGTTCACCGCCTCGTTGAGGCGGGGCAGGATGCGCATCACCTCCTTGCCGCGCGAATCGACGCGGATGGCCGAGCCGACCGCGTCCATCACGTCGATCGATTCGGTCTTGGAGAGTTCCCAGGGCCGGGCCTTGTTCTGGTAGGGCCGCGAGGTCAGCGCGCCGACCGGGCAGAGGTCGACGACGTTGCCCTGCAATTCGGACGACATCGCCCGTTCGAGATAGGTGGTGATCTCCATGTCCTCGCCGCGGCCGATGGAGCCGAGATCGGAGGCGCCTGCGACCTCGGTGGTGAAGCGGACGCAGCGCGTGCACTGGATGCAGCGCGTCATGAAGGTCTTGACCAGCGGGCCGATATACTTGTCCTCGACCGCGCGCTTGTTCTCGGCGAAACGCGACGAATCCGTGCCGAAGGCCATCGCCTGGTCCTGCAGGTCGCATTCGCCGCCCTGGTCGCAGATCGGGCAATCGAGCGGGTGGTTGATGAGCAGGAACTCCATCACCCCTTCGCGCGCCTTCTTGACCATCGGCGACTTGGTCATGACGACCGGCGGCTCGCCGTTCGGGCCCGGGCGCAGGTCGCGCACGCCGATGGCGCAGGAGGCCTGCGGCTTCGGCGGGCCGCCCTTCACCTCGACGAGGCACATGCGGCAATTGCCGGCGATCGAGAGCCGCTCATGGAAGCAGAAGCGCGGGATCTCGACACCGGCCGCCTCGCAGGCCTGGAGGACCGTGTATTCGGCCGGAACGTCGACCTCGATGTCGTCGATGACGATTTTGGTCATGGTCTCACTCCGCCGCCATCAGCCGCACGGGCTCTGAGTGCGGGTTGGCGGCATAGTCGTCGATGCGCTGCTCGATCTCGTGCCGGAAATGCGCGATCAGGCCCTGGATCGGCCAGGCGGCGGCGTCGCCCAGCGCGCAGATGGTGTGGCCCTCGATCTGCTTGGTGACGTCGAGCAGCATGTCGATCTCGCGCTTCTGGGCGCGACCCTCGGCCATGCGCTCCATGACGCGCCACATCCAGCCCGTGCCCTCGCGGCACGGCGTGCACTGGCCGCAGCTCTCGTGCTTGTAGAAATGGCTGATGCGGGCGATGGCGCGGACGATGTCGGTCGACTTGTCCATCACGATCACCGCCGCCGTGCCCAGCCCCGAGCGCAGCTTCGAGAGCGAGTCGAAATCCATCGGCGTGTCGATGATCTGCTCGGCCGGGACCATGCGCACCGAGGAGCCGCCGGGGATGACCGCCTTGAGGTTGTCCCAGCCGCCACGGACGCCGCCGCAATGCTTCTCGATCAGCTCGCGGAAGGGGATGCCCATCGCCTCCTCGACGTTGCAGGGCTTGTTCACATGCCCCGAGACGCAGAAGAGCTTGGTGCCGACATTGTTCGGGTTGCCGATCGAGGAGAACCAGGCGGCGCCGCGGCGCAGGATGGTGGGCGCGACCGCGATCGACTCGACGTTGTTGACCGTGGTCGGGCAGCCATAGAGGCCCATATTGGCAGGGAAAGGCGGCTTCAGCCGCGGCATGCCCTTCTTGCCCTCGAGGCTTTCGAGCAGCGCCGTCTCCTCGCCGCAGATATAGGCGCCGGCGCCATGGGCCACATAGAGATCAAAGGGATAGCCGTGGACATTGTCCTTGCCGATGAGCTTCGCCTCGTAAGCCTCGTCGACGGCGCGCTGCAGCGCCTCGCGCTCGCGGACATATTCGCCGCGGATGTAGATATAGGCCGCGTGCGCGCCCATGGCGAAGGAGGCGATCAGGCAGCCCTCGACCAGCGTATGCGGGTCGTTGCGCATGATCTCGCGGTCCTTGCAGGTGCCGGGCTCCGACTCGTCGGCGTTGACGACGAGGTAATGCGGGCGCCCGTCGTTCTGCTTGGGCATGAACGACCATTTCAGCCCGGTCGGGAAGCCGGCGCCGCCACGCCCGCGCAGGCCGGACTTCTTCATCTCGTCGATGATCCAGTCCCGCCCCTGCTCCAGCAGAAACCTGGTGCCGTCCCACTGGCCGCGCTGGATCGCGCCCTTCAGGGTGCGCTCGTGCAGGCCGTAGAGATTGGTGAAGATGCGATCGCGATCTGCGAGCATGTCTTAAGCCTCACTGTCCCGGCTTGTCGCCGAGCTGCGACTCCGGGCGCCAGCCCGCCGCGAGCTTCTTCGACTGCGCGACCCAATCGTCGCGCCCGGCCCGCCCCTTGAAGCCGGTCAGGCGCGAATCGACCCAGGCGAGCTCTTCCGCCGTCCATTTGGCGATCTGGTCGAAATGCCAGACGCCCATCTCGTTGAGCATCTTCGCCAATTTCGGGCCGACGCCCCAGATCAGCTCGAGATCGTCGCCCTTGCCGCCGCGCGCGGCGGTGAGCAGCTCGGGCTTGCTCTCGTCGACGGCGGGCTTGCCTTCCGCTGCCGCGGGCTTGCTTTGCGTTGCCGCGAGTTTGCTTTGCGTTGCCGCGGGCTTGGCGGCCTCGGCCACGTCCTTCCGGTCGACCTTGCCCTTGGCGGCCGGCGTGTCGTTGGCCGCGTTGGAGGGCTGGCCGGGCGCGGAGGGCTTGGGGCGGCCGGCGGCGGCGGTCTCGGTCGCGGGCTTTTCGGCGACGGCGGCGGGCGTGGCCTCGGCCTTCTTCGCCTCGGCTTCGGCGGCCTTCCTGGCTTCCACCTCGGCGGCGGCCTTGGCGGCGGCGGCCTCGGCGGCGGCGCTGCGCTGATCGAGAATGCGCTTCTGCCAGGCGCCGGCGCCGATCATCGAGCCGTCATAGAGGGCCTTGTCGTTGAGCGTGTCCGGCCCGCCCTCCGGCGCGGAGCCGGTGCGGTCGTTCTGCGGGCCGGGCTTGACGGGGCGGCCATGGCGCAGGTCGTCGAGGAGCTGGCGGAAATTCGCCGGCGTCAGGTCCTCGTAGTAGTCGACGTTGATCTGCGCCATCGGGGCGTTGCAGCAGGCGCCGAGGCATTCGACCTCGAGCCAGGAGAGCTTGCCGTCGGCGGTCACGGTCGATTGCGGGCCGATCACCTCCGCGCAGACCTTCTTCAGCGCTTCCGCGCCGCGCAGCGCGCAGGGCGTCGTGCCGCAGAGCTGGACGAAATATTCGCCCACCGGCTGGAGGTTGAACATGGTGTAGAAGGTCGCGACCTCCAGCACCCGCATCGGCGCCATGCCGAGGCGCTTCGCGACCGTCTCGATCACGGCGCGCGAGACCCAGCCCTCCTGCTCCTGCGCCCTCCACAAAAGCGGGATGACGGCCGAAGCCTGCCGGCCTGCCGGATATTTGGCGATCTGCTGGTCGATCCAGTTCTCGTTCGCCGGGCTGAAGGCGAAGGAGGCAGGCTGAATGGAATCGGGCGCGAGACGACGGACGGACATCAGCGGTCCACTTCACCAAAGACGATGTCGAGGGAGCCGAGGATCGCGGAGACGTCGGCGAGCATGTGCTTGCGGCAGATGAAATCCATGGCCTGGAGATGGGCGAAGCCCGGCGCCTTGATCTTGCAGCGATAGGGCTTGTTGGTGCCGTCCGAGACCAGATAGACGCCGAATTCGCCCTTCGGCGCCTCGACGGCGGCATAGACCTCGCCTTCCGGGACCTTGTAGCCTTCGGTGTAGAGCTTGAAATGGTGGATCAGCGCTTCCATCGAGCGCTTCATCTCGCCGCGCCTGGGCGGCACCATCTTGCCGTCGAGCGAGGAGACCGGGCCGCCGCCATCGGGCGCCAAGAGCTTGTCGCAACACTGCCTCATGATGCGGACCGACTGGCGCATCTCCTCCATGCGGATGCAGTAGCGGTCGTAGCAGTCGCCGTTCTTGCCGATGGGGATGTCGAATTCCATCTCCTCGTAGCACTCGTAGGGCTGCGACTTGCGCAGATCCCAGGGCGCGCCGGAGCCGCGCACCATCACGCCCGAAAAGCCCCATTTCCAGCAGGTCTCGAGATCGACCACGCCGATATCGACGTTGCGCTGCTTGAAGATGCGGTTGTCGGTGAGCAGCCCCTCGAGATCGTCGCAGACCTTGAGGAACGGATCGCACCATTCGGCGATGTCGTGGATCAGCGAGACGGGAATGTCCTGATGCACGCCGCCGGGGCGGACATAGGCCGCATGCATGCGCGCGCCGCAGGCCCGCTCGTAGAAGATCATCAGCTTCTCGCGCTCCTCGAAGCCCCAGAGCGGGGGCGTGAGCGCGCCGACATCCATCGCCTGCGTGGTGACGTTGAGCAGATGCGAGAGGATGCGGCCGATCTCGGAATAGAGCACGCGGATGAGCTGGCCGCGGCGCGGCACGGTCACGTCGGCGAGGCGCTCGACCGCCAGCGCGAAGGCATGCTCCTGGTTCATCGGCGCGACATAGTCGAGCCGGTCGAAATAGGGCACGGCCTGGAGATAGGTCTTGGCCTCGATCAGCTTCTCGGTGCCGCGATGCAAAAGGCCGATATGCGGATCGACGCGCTCGACCACCTCGCCGTCGAGCTCCAGCACGAGGCGCAGCACGCCGTGCGCCGCCGGGTGCTGCGGGCCGAAATTGATCGAGAAGTTCCGGATGTTGTGCTCGCTCATGTCCGGCTCCGATCAGGCCGTCTTCGCTTTTTCATCGCCCGGAAGGACGTACTCCGTCCCCTCCCACGGGCTCAGAAAATCGAAGTTCCTGAATTCCTGGTTGAGCTTCACCGGCTCGTAGACGACGCGCTTCTGCTCGTCGTCGTAGCGCACCTCGACGAAGCCGGTCAGCGGGAAGTCCTTGCGCAGCGGATGACCCTCGAAACCGTAATCGGTGAGGATGCGGCGCAGGTCCGGATGGCCGGAGAAGAGGATGCCGTAGAAGTCGTAAGCCTCGCGCTCGAACCAGTTCGCCGCCGGGAAGACATCGACCACGGAGGGAACGGGCGTCGCCTCGTCGGTCTGGACCTTCACCCGAATCCGCCGGTTATGGTGCGGGGCGAGCAGATGGTAGACGACGTCGAAGCGCTTCTCGCGGCCGGGATAATCGGCACCGGCGATGTCGGTGAAGTTGACGAAGCGGAAGCGCGGATCGCTGTAGAGCGTGCGCAGGACCTCGACGATCGATGCCGCCTCGGCCCGGATCGTCAGCTCCCCGAAAGCGACGACAGCCTCCGTCACCGCGCCGGGCAGCGCGGCCATGATCTCTTCGCCGAGTTTTCCGAGCGCTTCGCTCATCGTCTCACCTTCATCGCCTGCAACATCGGCCGACGGAGCGCTCAGCGCTCGATCGTGCCCGTCCGCCGGATCTTCTTCTGCAGCAGCAGCACGCCGTAGAGCAGCGCCTCCGCCGTCGGCGGGCAGCCGGGCACATAGATGTCGACCGGGACGACGCGGTCGCAGCCGCGCACCACCGAGTAGCTGTAGTGATAATAGCCGCCGCCATTGGCGCAGGAGCCCATCGAGATGACGTAGCGCGGCTCCGGCATCTGGTCGTAGACCTTGCGCAGCGCAGGCGCCATCTTGTTGGTCAGCGTGCCGGCGACGATCATCACGTCCGACTGGCGCGGCGAGGCGCGGGGCGCGAAGCCGAAGCGCTCGACATCGTAGCGCGGCATCGAGAGCTGCATCATCTCGACGGCGCAGCAGGCGAGCCCGAAGGTCATCCACATCAGCGAGCCGGTGCGGGCCCAGTTGATCAGGTCGTCGGTGGCGGTGACGAGGAAGCCCTTGTCGGCGAGCTCGTCGTTGATCCCGGTGAAGAACGGGTCGCGCGCGCCCACGGGCTTGCCGTCCGGGCCGAGCAACCCTCTCGGGGCCGGCGCGACGAGCGGATCACCACGATCGACCGCTGTGACTGCCATGACCTAATCCTTGTGAACCCTTGCCTGCCGGACCCTTAAAGCGCCGCGTATGCGCCCTTAAGACCGGACGGTCAGTCCCACTCCAGCGCGCCCTTGCGCCACTCGTAGACGAAGCCCACGGTGAGCACGCCGAGAAAGACCATCATCGACCAGAAACCATACCAGCCGAGGCCGCCGAAGGCGACCGCCCAGGGGAACAGGAACGCGACCTCCAGATCGAAGATGATGAAGAGGATGGCGACCAGATAGAACCGGACGTCGAACTTCATGCGGGCATCGTCGAAGGCGTTGAAGCCGCATTCATAGGCCGAGAGCTTCTCCGCATCCGGCTTGGAATAGGCGATCGCGAAAGGGGCGATCAGCAAGGCGAGCCCGATCACCGCCGAGACGCCGATGAACAGCACCAGCGGCAGGTAATCGCTCAGAACGGACGGCACCGGAAGCGCTTGCATGGTCAAACCTGACTCGACGCGGCCACGGGGCGGCTCGCTGCCCAGTCGCTTAGACCGTCGATTAGAATGAAGCAAGACTCCGCCGCGCCGCACAATCGCCGCATCGGGGTCCGGCCCGGTGCGGAATGCGGCCGGATCGGCGCGTATCCGCCGCGCCCGGCCGGGCAGAGGCGCCAGCCCGATGAAACCATCCGCAATCCGTCCATCATGCCGAATCGTCGCCCGCCGCGCCTCACATCTCGCGCAGCGCGGCGGCTGCGGCCTCGGCACTGCGCGCGATCTCGAGGAGGAGCAGCGCCATCTCCTCGAAGACGCTGCGGTCGCTCTCCGCCTCGGTCAGCGTGTCGAGATCGATGAGGAAGGACAGAAGCGCCGCGATCCGCGCCTTGTGATCGCGGGCATCGGTGAGGTGGCGGCGCGCCTCGCGCCGGCGCTCGAGCTGGTCGAAACGGTCGAGCGCGCCGTCGAGCGTCTCGCGACAGGCGCAATTGAGATCCTCCGGCCGCAGGACGCGTCTGAGCCGGCCGATCAATTCGCTCGCCGGCGTATCGCGGCCGCCCCCGTGCTGCGGAGATTTGCCGTGCGCCCTGCCCATGCCCGCCTCCATCGTCACAGCTCGGCCCCGACATGCAGATGGCCCGGCACCGCATGCAGGAAGCCGTTGGCCAGGGGCACGTCGGGATAGAGCTCGCCGAGCCGGCGCTCGGCACCCTGCGCATCGATCCGCCCGTCGAGGACCTCGCGGAACAGCCGCGCGACCGCGACCATGTCGCAGCTCTGCGGCGAGAGCCTGAGCGCGGCGACGCCGGCCTCGCGCAGCGCCGGGATGTCGCCGAGCAGGCAGGCCGAGCCATGCGACAGCGTCTGCACGCCGTTCACGGAGAGGAAGCCGGTGCCGTCCAGCGTCGCGACCGGCATGCCGTCGGGGTCCTGCTCGCAGACGAAGCGGCAATTGTCCTTGGTCAGCTTGTGCGCACGGGCATGGTAGCAGCGGGCCGAGATCGCCAGCGGCACCTTGCCGAAGGCAAAGACCTCGATTTCGACCTCGGGCAGCGCCGCGGCGATGGTCGCGATCGCCGGAAGCGGCAGTTCGGGGGGCAGGCAGATGCGCGTCGCGCCGCGCCCGGCCAGGAAGCCCGCCGCCGCCTCGTTGTAGACATTGACGAAGGGGCCGACGGAAAAGCTCCTCCCGCCGAGGGAGGCAAGGCAGGTCAGGTCGTTGATCTCGACCTGCGCTTCCTGCGCCTGCATCAGCTCGCGCGTCTGGCGCCGCTCGCGCGGCAGCGAGACCAGGATCAGCGAAGCGTGCAGCACCCGCTTGCCCGCGCGCTCCAGCCGCTCGACCACGGCGGGGATATGGTCCTGCTTGAAGGGGGTGCGCTTGGAGCAGACGGCCTCGCCGACCACCACCGTCTCGACCGGGGCCTCGTCGGCGATGCGGAAATAGAAGTCGCGCCAGCGCTCCGGCTGCCAATGATAGAGCACGGGGCCGAGGGTGAGCTGCATCATCGGTGATCCTCCGGCGCCTCTAGCGCCAGCTCTTGCGATAGGCACCGGTCGTGCGCGCCTGCCCTTCGGCCATGGCGGCAAGGCTCGCCGCCGGTGCGCTGCGCCCTTCGTCGAGCGCGGCGAGGATGCCGCGGAAGGAGCGGACGACGCCGGCGATATAGGCGCGGCCGCGCTGGCGGCCCTCGATCTTGAGCGCGGTGACGCCGGCCTCGCGCAGCGCCGGCAGCATCGAGCCCGCATCGAGGCTGACCGGCTCCTCGAAGATGTAGCCTGTGCCCTTCGGCGTGGCGAAACGGCCCTTGCACAGGGTCGGATAGCCGGCCGGCTCGTCCTTGCCGAAGCTGTTGATGGTGAAGCCGCCGAGGGTGGAGACGATGCGCCCGTCGCGCTCGGCATAGGCGACATGGCTCGCCGGCGAGCAGACGCCCTGCATGTTCGGCGACAGGCCGGTGGCGTAGGAGGAGAGCGAGCAGCGCCCCTCCTCCATCACGCACAGGCCGCCGAAGACGAAGACCTCGGTCTCGCAGGCGCTCTCGCGCACGATCGCGGCGATCTCCGGCACGCTGAGCACGCGCGGCAGCACGACCCGGCGGGCGCCGAAGCTCTCGGCATAGAAGCGGATCGCGTCGGGATTGGCGGCCCCGGCCTGGACCGAGACGTGCAGCCTCTGGGCGGGATGGCGGCGGGCGGCATAGTCGAGCGTCGCGAGATCGGCCAGGATCAGCGCATCGGCCCCGGCCGCGACGGCATCGTCGATCGCCGACTGCCAGAGCCCGAAGGCGCCGGCGCGCGCGAAGGTGTTGATCGCGACCAGGACCTTGACGCCGCGGCGATGGGCGAAGGCGATGCCCTTGCGCAGTTCCTCGCGCGAGAAGTTCAGGCCGGGGAAGTTGCGAGCGTTGGTCTCGTCGCGGAAGCCGCAATAGACCGCGTCGGCCCCCGCCTCGACGGCGGCCTCGAGGCTCGCCGGGGTTCCGGCCGGGCAGATCAGTTCCAAGATGCGCCTCCCGTGGCGGGCACGGCCCGGATGCGCTCGCGCAGGGCAACGGCGAGGCGCTGCCCCAGCGGCCCGAGGCCGCCGAACAGGATCTTGCCGAAATCGATGCGGGCATCGTCGATGGCGTTGCGCAGCGCGAGCGCGGCCGCGACCTCGCCCTCCACCCGCAGCACGCGGGAGAAGAACAGGGCGTCGCCGTCGAGCGTGCCCTCCGCCATGCCGATCAGCCCGGCGAGCGGGCCGTGGATGCTGGCGTCGACATCGTCCGGCAGTGTGCGCACAGCGCGCACCTGCGGCCGGCGCTGCCTGGGCTCCAGCACGAAGGCGAAGGGCAGATCGGTCGGATCGAGGCCGAAGCGCTTTCGCGCATGCTCGCCGAGGCGGTCATGCAGATCGGGATGGGCGCGGACGATGCGCTCGAGCATCAGCGCCAGCGCCGGCTGCAGGGGCGCGAGCGGCAGCGGCGCGACGGCGCGCGCGAGCCATGGCGGCAGTCGCGGCGGGACCGCCCGCAACCCTGTCGTCTCCGGTTCCGGCATCGCTCACCTCCGGCGTCGCAGATTAAGGCGCCAGACGCGGCCCTCGTTGCGCCGGCGCAAAGACGGCCACGATCGGCGCGGGCGATGCTCCGGCAACCGGAGCCCTAAGCCCTTGCCGATCCGCGACCTGCCCCGCTTCCGCGACCTCAGCGCCTTCCTCGGCCATCTCGACGCGGCCGGGCAGCTCCGGCGGATCGCCGAGCCGGTCAGCGTCGTCCACGAGATCACCGAGATCCACCGCCGCGTCATCGCCGACAATGGACCGGCCCTGCTGTTCGAGCGCCCGGTGCGGGCGGACGGGACGGTCTCGGCGATGCCGCTCCTGACAAATCTCTTCGGCACGGTCGAGCGCGTCGCCTGGGGGCTCGGCGTCGCGGCGGAGAACATCCCCACGCTCGGACGCACGCTCGCCGAGCTGCGCGAGCCCAGGCCACCGCGCGGGCTCAAGCAAGCCTGGCAGGCGCTGCCGCTGGCGCGGGCGGCCTTGTCGATGCGGCCGCGCGAAAGCCGGCGCGCGCCGGTGCAGGAGCTGGTGTTCCGGGGCGAGGCGATCGACCTCGGCGGACTGCCGGTGCAGCTCTGCTGGCCGGGCGAGCCGGCGCCGCTGATCACCTGGCCGCTGGTGCTGACGGTGCCGCCCGAGCCCTCGGCCGGGGACGAGAGTAATCTCGGCGTCTATCGCATGCAGGTCATCGGGCGCGACCGCGCCATCCTGCGCTGGCTCGCCCATCGCGGCGGGGCGCGCCACCATGCGCAATGGCGCAAGGCCGGCCGCGAGATGCCGGTCGCGGTCGTGATCGGGGCCGATCCGGCGACGATCCTCTCCGCCGTGCTGCCGCTGCCCGAGACGGTTGCCGAGCTCAACTTCTCCGGCCTCCTGCGCGGCGAGCGGCCCTCGCTCGTTCCTTGCGTCAGCGTTCCGCTTGCGGTGCCGGCCGAGGCCGAGATCGTGATCGAGGGGCTGGTCTCGCCGGAGGAGACGGCCCCCGAAGGCCCCTACGGCGACCACACCGGCTATTACAACGCGGTCGAGCCCTTCCCGGTGATGCGGGTGACGGCGGTGACGATGCGGCGCTCGGCCCTCTATCTCTCGACCTTCACCGGCCGGGCGCCGGACGAGCCCTCGCGCATCGGCGAGGCGCTCAACGTGCTGTTCCTGCCGCTGCTGCAACGGCAGTTCCCGGAGGTCACCGACGTCTGGCTGCCGCCGGAAGCCTGCTCCTACCGGATCGCCGTCGTCGCCATCGCCAAGCGCTATCCGGGCCAGGCGCGACGGCTGATGCTCGGCCTGTGGTCGCTCTTGCCGCAATTCAGCTACACCAAGCTCGTGATCGTGGTCGACGAGGACATCGATCCGCGCGACTGGGCGCAGGTGATGTGGGCGGTGGCGACCCGGGCCGACGCCAGCCGCGACCTCGTCACCTTGACCGACACGCCGATCGACTATCTCGACTTCGCCTCGCCGAAGCCGGGGCTCGGCGGCAAGCTCGGCATCGACGCCACCAACAAGCTGCCGCCGGAGACCGAGCGGGACTGGGGCCGGCCGATGGCGATGGACCCCGCCGTCGTCGCCCGCATCGACGCACTCTGGCCTGCGCTGGGCCTGGCGCCATGAGCCGGGCGGTACGCGTCGTCGTCGGGATCAGCGGCGCCTCGGGCGCGGCGATCGGGCTTAGGGTGCTGGAGCGGCTCGCCGAGGCGAAGCGGATCGAGACGCATCTGGTGATCTCGCCGGCGGCGGAACGGACGCTCGCCACCGAGATCGACCCCGGGGCCCCGGCACGGGCGCGCGCGCTCGCCGCGCAGTGCCACGATCACCGCGACATCGGCGCCAGCATCGCCAGCGGCTCCTTCCGCACGGCCGGGATGATCGTCGCGCCCTGCTCGATGCGCAGCCTCAGCGCCATCGCCTATGGCCAGCTCGGCGACCTTCTGACCCGCGCCGCCGACGTCCAGCTCAAGGAGCGGCGCCGGCTCGTGCTGGTGGCGCGGGAAAGCCCGCTGCATCTCGGCCATCTGCGCGCGATGGCGCAGGTCACCGAATATGGCGCGATCATCGCCCCGCCCGTCCCGGCCTTCTATCTGAAGCCTACCGACATCGCGGCGATCGTCGACCAGATCGCGGCGCGCGCCATCGGCCTCCTCGGCCTCGACTGCGGGGAAGCGGCGCCGGCCGAATGGCGCGGCGAGGAGGCTTGAGCCCGTCGCCAGGGTAGCGATATGACGGAAGCCATGGCCCGCCATGCCGCCACGATCAGGCTCGCCGTCCTTATCCTGCTGGCTTTCGGCGGGGCCGCCACCGGCATGGCCGAGGGGCGCCGCGTCCAGATCATCACCTCGTTCCCACCCTCCTTCTTCGAGCCCTTCCGCAGCGCCTTCCGCGACCGGCATCCCGACATCGCCGTCGAGGTCGTGCAGCGCAAGACCACCGCCGCCGTCATCGACATCCGCACGCACAAGCGCCCGGACGCCGACCTGTTCTGGGCCTCCGCGCCCGATGCCTTCGAGCTTTTGAAGCGCGCGGGCCTGCTGGCACCGTCGAAGCCACGGCCGACCGGCGCGCCGCAGACCATCGCCGGCTACCCGGTCAACGATCCGGGCGGCCGCTATCTCGGCTTCGCCGTCTCGGGCTACGGGCTGGTCTACAATCCCTCCTATCTCACCGCGCGCGGCCTGCCGGTGCCGCATAACTGGGCCGATCTCGCAGCTCCCGTCCATGCCGGCCATATCGGGCTGACCTCGCCCTCCCGCTCGGGCACGACGCATCTGATGGTCGAGGCGCTGCTGCAATCGCTCGGCTGGGAGCGCGGCTGGGCGCTGTGGTCGGCGATCGGCGGCAACCTCGCGACCATCACGGCGCGCAGCTTCGGCGTCACCGCCGGCGTCGCGCGGGGCCGCTTCGGCATCGGCATCTCGATCGATTTCCTGACGGAGGCCAATGCCGCAGGCAAGGAGGGCAACCGCTTCGTGCTGCCGGGCGAGACGCTGTTCGCGCCGGCCAGCATCGCCAGGCTCGCGGGCTCGCCCAACCCGGAGGAGGCCGAGCTCTTCATCGATTTCGTGCTCTCGCCCGAAGGCCAGAGGATGCTGCGCGAGCCGCGAATCGGGCGCCTCGCCGTCTCGCCCTCGGCCTACGGCCCGCAGGAGACGCCGCCGCATCTGTCCGAGATCGAGGGCATCTTCAACCGCACGGGCTTCGACGCCGGCCTCTCGGCTGGGCGCTACGAACTGGTCAACCTGATCTTCGACGAATGGATCACCTTCCGCCGGGCCGAGCATGCGCGGCTCTGGCGCAGCCTCCAGGCGATGGAAGCGGCCCTGCTAAGCCGCCCGGACGAGGAGGCCGCCAGGCTGCTCACACGAGCGAGAGCGGCATTGACGCGCCCGCCGGTCTCAGCCGCCGAACTGGACGATCCGGCGCGCTTCCGCAACCTCGCGCGCGTGCCGCGCGGCCTGCCCGTGCCCGAGGAGCAGGCGCGCATCGAAGCCCGGATCAGGAGCGCGATCGCGGCCTCCGCCGCAGAGGCCGGCGACAGCCTGCGGCAGGCGGCCGAACGGCTCGCGGCGCTGGGCTGGCGCGACGAGAGCCAGACCGGGGCCAGGCCATGACGCTGCCGGCCGTGACGCCCCCTTGGCGCCGGCGGCGCTTCGGCATCGGCGGGCGGCTGATCGCGGCCTTCCTCGGTGTCGGCCTCTTCGCGGTCGGCGCCGGCATCGTCGGCGTCATCTCCTATGAGCGGCTGAGCAAGGAGCTCGCGGCGATCGCCAGCGACCACCTGCCCGGCCTCGCCTCGGCCGCCCGGCTCGCCGAAGCCAGCGCCCGCGTCATCGCCGGCATGCCCGAGCTCGCCAATGCCGAGCGGCGCGACGGCTACGATCGCGGCCGGCGCCTCGTCGGGGAGCGCCTGAACGAGCTCGACAAGGTCCTGTCCGAGCGGGCGGGCAGCGGCTTCGACGCCCCGGCGCTGACCGCGGTCGCCGCCGAGATCCGCCGCAACCTCGCCGCGATCGACGAGGTCTCGGAGCGCCGCTTCACGCTCGGTGAGCGCATCCGCGGCATCAGCGAGGAATTGCGCTGGCTCCAGGCGGATCTCATCGACGAGATCGAGCCGCTGATCGACGACGCCCGCTTCAACATCGAGACGGCGCTCGGCCAGGGCGGCGAAGCTCCCGGCAGGCCGAACACGATCCGCGAGGAGACCCGCAAGAGCGAGGCGCTGATGACGCTCAACGCCCAGGCCAATCTGATCGTCGGGCTGTTCGGGCGGCTCGGCACGGTGCAGACCCGGGAGGACATGGAGCAGACCGGCCATGTCATCGGCGAGGCGGTCGACCAGCTCGAGGTCGAGGCGAAGGCGCTCGCCGGCTGGGCCGACACGATCACGGCCAGGCAGATCACGCAGCGCCTGGTCGGGCTCGCCGACACCAATGCCGGCCTGCCCGGCCTCAAGCGCGCGGAGCTCGCCGCGGCGGCCGATGCGCAGCGCCTGATCGCGGAAAGCCGCCGCCTCATCACCGAGCTCGGCACGCTGGTCTCGCAGGAGGTGCGGCGGACGGAAGCCGTGGCGAAGGAAGCCGCCGACCGCTCGGCTCAAGCCATCCGGCTCGGCCGCGACCTGCTGCTCGCCATCGCGGCGGCCTCGCTCATCGGCGCGCTCGCGATCGGCTGGTTCTATGTCCGGCGCCATCTCGTCGCCCGCTTGCGCGTCCTGACCGAGGCAGCGACCAGCATCGCCGGCGGCCAGTCCTCGGCGCTGCCGCCGCAGACGGGCAATGACGAGCTTGGCGACCTCGCCCGCGCGCTCGCCGTCTTCCGGCAGACGCGCGACGACCTGATCCAGGCGGCCAAGCTCGCGGCGCTGGGCCAGATGGCGGCGGGCCTGAGCCACGAGCTCAACCAGCCGCTCGCCGCGATCCGCTCGCATGCCCATAACGGCGCGCGCCTGCTGGAGCGGGGCCGGCCCGAGGAGGCGCGGAAGGCGATCGGCCGCATCCAGGCGCTGACGACGCGCGCGGCCGAGCTGATCGCGCATCTCAGACGCTTCGCCCGCAAGCCCGGCGTGGTACTCGTCCCCGTCGAGGTCGGCGCGGTGATCGAGACCGCGCTCTCGCTGTTCGGGCCGCGCTTCGAGGCCGAGCGGGTCAGGCTGCGGCGCGAGGTGCCGGCCGGCAAGCTTTATGTCCATGCCGAGGAGATCCGGCTCGAACAGGTGCTGGTCAACCTGATCGCCAACGCGCTCGACGCCGTCGCGGGCACCGAGGGCGCGACCATCGCGGTCGGCGCGCGGCGTGCCGGCCACGGGGTCGCGATCTGGGTCGAGGACAGCGGCCCCGGCATCGACCGGGTCCATCTGGAACGGATCTTCGATCCGTTCTTCACGACCAAGCCGGTCGGCTCCGGGCTCGGCCTCGGGCTGTCGCTGTCCTACAACATCATCAAGGATCTCGGCGGCACGCTTTCCGTCGCCGCGACCGGCCCCGCCGGCACGCGCTTCCTGATCACGCTCGAAGGGACGACCCTCCACGTCATGGCTCCGCTGGAAATCGACGCATGAGCGCGCCGCAGATCATCCTCGTCGACGACGATGCCGAGGTGCTGGAAGCCTGGCGGCTGACGCTGGAGCTGGAAGGCTTCACGGTCCTGGCCCGACGCAGCGGCGACGCCGCTCTGACCGGGCTTGCCCGCGAGTCCGCCGTCGTGCTGGTCAGCGACGTGCGCATGCCCGGCCGCGACGGCTTCGGGCTGCTTTCGGCCGTGACCGCGATCGACGCAGAGATCCCGGTGGTGCTGATCACCGGTCATGCCGATGTTCCCATGGCGGTCAAGGCGATCCGCGAAGGTGCCTGGGATTTCGTTGAAAAGCCGGCCGATCCCGTCCGGCTGATCGAGACGATCAGGCGCGCCAGCGAATACCGCCGCCTCATCATCGAGAACCGCGCGCTGAAGGCGGGCGCGGCGCCCGAGGACCCCTGGGCCGCACGCCTCGTCGGCCATTCGCCGGCGATCGCGCGGCTGCGCGGCCGGCTCGCATTGCTGGCCGAGGCCGATACGGACGTGCTGCTTTTCGGCGAGACCGGGACCGGCAAGGAGGTCGCGGCGCGCGCGCTGCACGATCTCTGCAGCCGCCGGGCCGGACGCTTCGTCGCGGTGAATTGCGGGGCGATCCCCGAGACGATGATCGAAAGCGAGCTGTTCGGCCACGAGGCCGGCGCCTTCACCGGCGCGCGCGAGCGGCGGATCGGCAAGATCGAGCATGCCAGCGGCGGCACCCTCTTCCTCGACGAGATCGAATCGATGCCGATCGCGGCGCAGGTGCGGCTGCTGCGCGCGCTTCAGGAGCGGCGGATCGAGCGCCTCGGCTCCAACAAGGAAATCGCGGTCGACATCCGCATCGTCGCCGCGACCAAGACCGACCTCGCCGCGCTCGCCCGCGCCGGCGGCTTCCGCGAGGACCTGGTCTACCGGCTCAACGTCGTGACGCTGCGCCTGCCGCCGCTGCGCGACCGGCGCGAGGATATCCCCGTGCTGTTCCAGCACTTCCTGGCGCTCGCCGCCGCGCGCATCGGACGCTCTGCTCCGCCGCTCGGGCGCGACGCGCTGCAAAGGCTGACGCGGCAGGACTGGCCCGGCAATGTGCGCGAGCTGCGCAACGCCGCCGAGCGCAGCCTGCTCGGCATGGACGAGGATTTCGAGGATGCCGATGCCGGCATGGCGGCCTCCGGCGGCGCCGGGCGCACGCTGGAGGAGGAGGTCGCCATCGCCGAGGCGGCGGCGATCGGCGCCGCGCTGAAGCGCCATGGCGGGCGCATCGGCGTCACAGCCGCGGCGCTCGGCATCACCCGCAAGACGCTCTACCTCAAGATGCGCCGCTATGGGCTGAACGGGTCGGCGGCGCTCGCGGATTGATGGCATTCAGAGGATTTCATTGAGCACCGCCTCTGTCATTCCGGGCGATCCGTCAGGATCGAACCCGGAAACCACGACCGGGTTCTTCGCCGCGCGAAGCCGCGGAATGACGTCTCATGTTACCGCAATGACCCATCGCATGCGCCGGCCTGTTACCGCCACGCCCCAGAAATCGGGTCTTTCACGCCCCCGCCTCCCGAATTCATTAATGAAATCAGAACAACCCGCTTCTGGCATCGCAGTTGCTGGGTGAGCCCCATCGGCCTCGACGTCGAAACGAACACAATCCTTTGGGAGGATCTCATGCTCAATCGCAGGGCCGCGCTCGCGGCCACTCTTAGCCTGTCGCTCGGCGCTTCGCTCGCGACCGTCGCGCTGGCGCAGGCGCCTTCCGGCAAGGTCACGGTCGTCACCTCCTTCTCCAAGGACGTGACCGACCCGATCAAGAAGGCGTTCGAGAAGGCGGTTCCGGGCGTCACGCTCGAAGTGCAGAACCGCAACACCAATGCCGGCGTGAAATATGTCGAGGAGACCAAGGCCAACAACCAGGTCGACCTGTTCTGGGCCTCGGCGCCCGACGCCTTCGAGGTGCTGAAGGGCAAGAAGCTGCTGACCCCCTACAAGTCCAAGGCGACCGGCATCCCCGACAAGATCGGCTCCTACCCGATCAACGACCCGCAGGGCTTCTATTCCGGCTTCGCGGCCTCCGGCTACGGCATCATGTGGAACGACCGCTACGCCAAGGCCAACAAGCTGCCCGAGCCCAAGGAGTGGCAGGACCTCGCCAAGCCCGTCTTCTACGACCATGTCTCGATCGCGGCGCCCTCGCGCTCCGGCACGACGCATCTGACGATCGAGACGATCCTGCAGGGCGAGGGCTGGGACAAGGGCTGGCGCACCATCAAGGAGATGGCCGGCAATTTCCGCGCGATCAACGAGCGCTCCTTCGGCGTGCCCGAGCAGGTCAATTCCGGCCAGGTCGGCGTCGGCATCGTCATCGACTTCTTCGCCTTCTCGGCCCAGGCTTCCGGCTTCCCGATCAAGTTCGTCTATCCGAGCGTGACGACCGTGGTCCCGGCCAATGTCGGCATCATCGCCAACGCGCCGAACCAGGCCGCCGCCGAAGCCTTCATCGAGTTCCTGCTCTCGCCCGCCGGCCAGGAGGTTCTGCTCGAGCCCGGCATCCGCCGCCTGCCGGTCAACCCGACCGTCTACGCCAAGGCCGGCCCCGACTATCCCAACCCCTTCACCGATCCGCGCTTCCAGAAGATGATCGGCTTCGACGTCGACAAGTCGGAAGGGCGCACCGCGGTGGTCGATACGCTGTTCGACCAGCTGATCTCCTTCCAGCTCGATGCGCTGAAGGGCGTCAACAAGGTGCTGCACGAGGTCGACGCGGCGCTCGCCAAGAAGCCGAACGACAAGGCCAAGGCGCTGGCCGAGGAAGCCCGCGTGCTGCTCGCCGCCATGCCGGTGACCGAGGCACAGGCTGCGAGCCCGGAACTCCGCGGCGCCTTCACCGGCGGCAAGGAGAAGGGCGCCCGCCAGGCCGAGATCGAGAGCCAGTGGGCGAGCTTCGCCCGCGACAACTACGCCAAGGCGAAGGCCAAGGCGGAAGAAGCGCTCAAGGCGACGAAGTAGGCCTTTTGGTCGTTCCCGGGCGACGCGGCAGCGCGGCCCGGGGACCGCCTGCCGGCCGCGCCCGGCCAAACGCCCTTCGCAAAGGCTGCCCATGACCGCCATCCCGATCCCGGCTTCCCGCCCCCGCCGCAGCGCCGGCACGCCCGGCCAGATCGCGCTGGCGCTGGCGATCGCCGCCTTCCTCATGATGTTCCTGGTGCTGCCGGTCGCGACGGTGATCTATGTCGCCTTCACCGAAAAAGGCACCTCGACCTTCACGCTCGTCAATTTCTACGATTTCGTCCGCACCGAGCTGTTCATGCGCTCCTTGTGGAATTCCTTCTATGTCTCTGCGATGGCGGTGGTCTGGGCTTCCGTCTTCGCCCTGCCGCTGGCCTATCTCACGACGCGCTTCGTCTTCCGCGGCGCGGCCATCGTCCAGACGCTGGGCTTCCTGCCGCTGATCATGCCGCCCTTCGTCGGGGCGGTGGCGATGCAGCTCTTCTTCGGTCGCAACGGCTCGATCAACCTCCTGCTCGACGACTGGTTCGGCTTCAAGATCGACTTCATGGAGGGGCTGAACGGCGTCATCTTCGTCCAGTCGGTGCATTATTTCCCGTTCATCCTGATCAACCTCTCGGCGGCGCTGCGCAATGTCGATCGCGCCATGGAGGAAGCCGCGCAGAACCTCGGCTCCTCGGGCTTCAGGCTGTTCCGGCGGATCGTCTTCCCGCTCGCGATGCCGGGCTATCTCGCCGGCGCCTCGCTCGTCTTCGTCAAGGTCTTCGACGATCTGGCGACACCGCTCCTGCTCAACGTCAAGGACATGCTGGCGCCGCAGGCCTATCTGCGCGTCACCTCGATCGGCATCGCCGATCCGATGGGCTATGTCATCTCGGTCGTGCTGATCGTCGCCTCGGTCCTGGCGATGTGGCTCTCGGCGCGGGCGCTGAAGGGGCGCGATTACGCCACGACGCAGCGCGGCGGCGGCGGCCTCGCCAAGCGGGTGATGACGCCGATGGAGGCGGTGTTCGGCTATGGCATCGTCATCCTGATCCTGGCGCTGGTGCTGGCGCCGCATCTGGGCCTGCTGCTGCTCTCCTTCGCCACGATCTGGTCCTACTCGCCCCTGCCCGACGGCTTCACCACGGCGCATTACGCCCGCGTCTTCGGCGAGAGCTCGATCTACATCAAGAACACGCTGATCTATGCCACCATCGCCGGCGGCATCGACGTCGTGCTCGGCGTGGCCATCGCCTATCTGGTGCTGCGCACCAAGCTGATCGGCCGCGAATGGCTCGACTGGATGGCCTCGGCCGCGCTCGCCATCCCCGGCGTGGTGCTCGGCATCGGCTATCTTCGGACCTTCTACGGCATCACCCTGCCGGGCGGGACGCCGCTCGCCGCGCTGTGGATCACCATCGTGCTGGCGCTGGCGATCCGGCGGCTGCCCTATGCGCTGCGCGCCTGCTATGCGGCGCTCCAGCAGATCTCGGTCTCGCTCGAGGAGGCGGCCGAGAATCTGGGCGCGACCAAGGCGCGCACGGTCAGGCGCATCGTCGTGCCGCTGATGGCCGGCGGGATCCTGGCCGGCTTCGTCACCTCCTTCGCCACCGCGGCGGTCGAGCTCTCGGCGACGCTGATGCTGGTGCAGTCGAATTCAGACGCGCCGCTGGCCTATGGGCTCTACGTCTTCATGCAGTCGGCGGCCGGGCGCGGGCCGGGCGCGGCGCTCGGCGTCGTCGCGGTGATCCTGGTCGCGGCCTGCACCTTCCTCTCGCATCTCATCATCGAACGCAGCCAGAAGGCCAGGGGAATGGGCCACTGACCATGAACACGACCGTCTCCCTGACCACGCCCGCCGTCTCCGTCGACATTACGGGCGTCAACCTGTCCTATGGCACGAACCATGTGCTCAAGGACGTCAACCTCGCGATCGAGCCGGGCGAGTTCTTCGCCTTCCTCGGCCCCTCCGGCTGCGGCAAGACCACGCTTCTGCGCCTGATCGCCGGCTTCAACCAGGCCGATACCGGCGAGGTCCGGATCGGCGGCAAGCCGATCACCGACCTGCCGCCCTGGAAGCGCGATGTCGGCATGGTCTTCCAGTCCTATGCGCTCTGGCCGCATATGAGCGTGCGCCGCAACGTCGCCTTCGGGCTGGAGGAGCGCGGCGTCAAGCGCGCCGAGGTCGAGCGGCGGGTCGAGGCGGCGCTCGACCTCGTCGGCCTTGGCCATCTCGCCGACCGGCGGCCCTCGCAGCTTTCCGGCGGCCAGCAGCAGCGCGTCGCGGTGGCGCGCACCGTCGCGGTCGAGCCCAAGGTGCTGCTGCTCGACGAGCCGCTCTCCAACCTCGACGCCAAGATGCGCGTGCAGGTGAGGCGCGAGCTGCGCGATCTGCAGCAGCGGCTGGGCCTGACCACGATCTTCGTCACCCACGACCAGGAGGAGGCGAACACGATCTGCGACCGCATCGCCGTGATGAACGACGGCATCGTCCAGCAGGTCGGGACGCCGATGGAGCTCTACGAGCGGCCGGCCAACCTGTTCGTCGCCGGCTTCCTCGGCACCGCCAACATCCTCGCCGGCAAGCTCACCGGCAGCGGCGGGACCCGCGTCTTCGAGATCGAGGGCGGGACGCGGGTTCCGGTTCCCGCCGACGCAGCGGTGCCGGAGGGCGCGACCCTCGTCTTCCGTCCGCAGCACGCCAGCCTCGGCGCGGCGGGCGGCGGCACCGAGGACGGCATGCTCGCCCTGCCCTGCACCGTCGCCAACCGCGAATTCCTCGGCGCGAGCGTGCGCTACGGCGTCAGCATCGGCGCGGCGGAGGTGGCGGTCGACGTGCCGTTCCAGTCCGGCAGCGGGTTGTTCGCCGTCGGCAGCCAGGCCACGCTCAGGCTCTCGCCGCGCTCGCTGCTGTGGCTTGCGGCGTAGGAGCGGCCACGAGCAATCGCGCCATAAGACCAAATCCACAACCCTTGAGCCGATCCAGATATTCTCGAACGCCGTCAGAGAAATGAAAGGGCTTTGACCGACACTGCGCCGGCGCCGTCGTCGAACGACCGCCTGAGGCCGGCGCGGGAGAGGACTGTGAAGAAGCTCTATTCGGTGCAATATCTTCGCGCCTGCGCCGCCCTGCTGGTCCTGTTCGCGCATGCCTTTTCCTATCAGATCGGCACGGACGATCCGATCATCGTCGCGGCGGGCCGGCTCGGCGTGGTTCTGTTCTTCGTCATCAGCGGCTTCATCATGGTCTATATTTCAGGACAGGGGCCCTTCCCGGCCTCGACCTTCCTGAAACGGAGGGCGATCCGCATCGTCCCGCTCTACTGGCTCTTCACCAGCCTCACCGCCCTGCTGGCGGCTCTCGCGCCGAGCCTGTTCCAGACGACGGCCTTCACCTGGCCCCATTATCTGCAATCGCTGTTCTTCATCGTCCACGAGGCCCCAGGGCGGGACAGCACCAGCCCCCTGCTCTCCCTCGGCTGGACGCTGAATTACGAGATCTACTTCTATATCGCCTTCGCGCTGCTCGCCTTTCTGTCCGTGGGTTCGCGCGTGCGCGTGCTGACGCTCGTCTTCGGGGCGATGTGGCTTACCGGGCTGTTGCTGGCGCCCGCCAACCCCGTCCTGCAATTTTATCTCAATGCGTCTCCGCTGGCCTTCGTCATCGGCAGCTGGATCGGCCGGCGCTATCTGGATCGCGGCTTTGCCTGCGGCACGCGCGATCTCTGGCTGCTCGGGCTGCTCGCGCTTGGCGGCGCGGCGCTCGCGCTCGTCGACGACGGCACGCCGCTGATGAGCCAGATCAGCTTCGCGGGACAGGCCCTATGGGGCGCAGGCCTCTTGCTGTGCGGCCTCGGGCTGGAGCCGCGGCTCAAGCGCTGGAGCCTGCTCGAACAGCTCGGCGATGCTTCCTATGCGCTTTATCTGTCCCATATCTTCGTGATCGGCGCCGTGGCCCATCTGGCGAAGCGCACCATCGGCTACGATCAGCCGGCCACCGTGCTGCTGGTCTCGGTGGTTTCGATGGTGGCGGCCTGCATCGCGAGCCTCGCGATCCACCGGGTGATCGAAAAGCCGATCCTGCGCGCGCTGAGCGGCAGAAGAAAGCCGAGGAACACGCCGCTTCCCGACGATGTCGTGGAAGTCAAATAGACAGACCGCGAAGGGCTGCCTGCTACTTCGCCGCGTCGGCGACGATGCAGCCGAATGCGCCGGCCGATGCGGCAAGCCAGGACCAGAAGCTTCCCGCCATGCTGCGCGGGACCATGATCTCGAAGACGGGCCCGTCCGGCCCGTCGGCGAGCCGCCACAACTGCACGCCGACATGAGCGATGCTCGTCGCGGCGGCATCGCCCACGGCGAAAACCGCGGGGTGAAGATCGAGCATCACGCCCTTCGCCAGGAGATCGCGGACGCGCGGGCCCGAGAGCCTCAAGGCGGCGCGCGCGTGGCTCTGGTCGCTGACGGCGGCGTGGGCCGAGAGCTCGTCGAGCAGGGGCAGCAAGCCGTCGCGCGCGGCGGCGCGCAGCCACCATTGCTCCGGCCCCGTCCAGATCGCGTCATGGCCCCTGCCTAAGACAATCCTCGGCGTCCGCGGCAGCGCAATCCCGAGCCGGGCCTCGACCAGCCGCGACAGGGCCGGCGCCGCGCCCGGCCCGGCGATCAGGGTCGCGAGGCCGAAACCGTCGTGCAGCGTCGCGACGATGCCGGCCTCGCCCGTGGCACCGAAGGCGCCGGGCTCAGCGACCCCGGCCCAGGCGCCGCGCGGAAGCCATGAGGTCGCGGTCTCAGCCATGGAGGCGGGTTCCTTCGGGATCGACGAAGACGGGAGAGCAGATCTCGACGACGATGTCGCCGTTGCGGACGGGATCATAGGCGCGCACGCGTTCGCCGATGCGGGCCGATCCGCCCCTGATCAGGCCGAGCCCCATCC
The DNA here is from genome assembly GCF_023953965.1 of Bosea sp. (in: a-proteobacteria). Classification (NCBI taxonomy): domain Bacteria; kingdom Pseudomonadati; phylum Pseudomonadota; class Alphaproteobacteria; order Hyphomicrobiales; family Alloboseaceae; genus Allobosea; species Allobosea sp. The sequence goes on along the minus strand of NZ_JAMLIX010000002.1, from coordinate 919,064 downwards.
AGTGGTTGAGATGCGGGGAATAGGCGACGGAGGTCATGTAGCCCTCGTCGTTCTCCATCACGGCCGCCTTGCCGATGCCGATGAAATGCGCGCCGGCCCGCAGGCGCGCGTTCGGATCAACCGGCCTGAAGCCGACGAAGGACGGCCGGTCCTTCGCGGTGAGAGCCGGCCGGCCCGCCATCAGGCGGCCGATGAAGTCCTTCTTCGCCGACATCATCCTGCCGAGGCCGAGATCGCGCGCCGTGGTCTGGCCGTTGAGCTCGTTGCCGGCGACATGGCCCTTCTCGATGCGCATCACGCCGAGCGCCTCGGTGCCGTAGGGCGTGATGCCGAAGGGCTCGCCCGCCTGCATCAGCGCGCGCATCATCGCCTCGCCATGGCCGGCGGGGACGGAAAGCTCATAGGCGAGTTCGCCCGAGAAGGAGATGCGGAAGAGCCGCGCCGGGATGCCGCCGCCGACCGTGACCGCGCGCGCCGCGAGATAGGGAAAGGCCTCGTTTCCGATATCGTGCGCTGGATCGACGACGCCGCGCAACGTCTCGCGCGCCTTCGGGCCGGCGACCGACGCTTGCGCCCATTGCTCGGAGACCGAGACCATGCGGATATCGAGCCCGGGCCACAGCACCTGATGGCAGAATTCCAGATGCTGCATCACCTTGCCGGCATTGGCGGTGGTGGTGGTCATCAGGAAATGCTGCTCGCCGAGGCGGGAGGTCGTGCCGTCGTCCAGGACGAAGCCGTCCTCGCGCAGCATCAGCCCGTAGCGCGCCTTGCCGACCGGCAGCGCCTTCCAGCCGTTGACATAGACCCGCTCCAGGAAGGTGGCGGCGTCGGCGCCCTGGATGTCGATCTTGCCGAGCGTCGAGACGTCGCAGAGGCCGACGCCGCCGCGCACCGCCCTCACCTCCCGGTTCACGGTGGTCAGCCAGTCGCCCTCGCCGGGCTTCGGATAGTACTGCGCCCGCAGCCACTGGCCGGCCTCGACGAAGACGGCGCCCTGCTGCTTCGACCAGTCATGGGTCGGCGGAAATCGCGTCAGGCGGAAATCCCTGCCCCGGTGATGGCCGGCGAGCGCGCCGATCGCGACCGGCGTATAGGGCGGGCGGAAGGTGGTCGTACCCGTCTCAGGGATCGTCCGGCCCGTCTGCCCGGCCATGATGGCGAGGCCGGCGAGGTTCGAGGTCTTGCCCTGGTCGGTCGCCATGCCGAGCGTGGTGTAGCGCTTCAGATGCTCGACCGAGACATAGCCTTCGCGGGCCGAAAGCTCGATGTCCTTGTCGGTGACGTCGTTCTGGAAGTCGACGAAAGCCTTGCCCTTGCGACCCTTAACCCGCCAGACCGGCTCTAGCGCGGCCGTCTCGGGGTCGGTCGCCGGCACGGCCTCCTGCGCCACGGGCGTGAGCCCCGCGTCGGCCGCAGCCTCGTAGCCGAGCCGCGCGCCATCCGCCAGCGCCTGAGCCAGCGTGAAATGCCCGGCCGCGCTGCCGGCGACCGTAAGCCCCGGCGGCAGCGTGCCCGGCACGAAGCATTGCAGCCCTTCGTCCCAGGCCGGCCTGCCGTTCTGATGCGAGGTCAGGTGCAGCGTCGGGTTCCAGCCGTTCGAGACCGCCAGCAGGTCGCAGGCGAGCGCCGTCGTCGCGCCGGAGGCATCGCGGACCATGACGCCGTCGAGCTGCCTGCCGCCGCGCGTGCCCTCTACCAGACCGCCGGCGAAGAGCCGCGCTCCCAGCCTGTCGGCCAATGCCTTGCGGGCAGGATCGGCATCGGGGCGGGCATCGACGATCGCCGCGACCCTGCCGCCGGCGGCGGCGATGTCGCGCGCCGTCGCCCAGCCGTCGTCGCCGGCGGTGAAGAGCACCGTCTCGCGGCCCGGCAGGACGCCGTAGCGATTGACGTAACTACGCACCGCCCCGGCCAGCATCACGCCGGGTGTATCGTTGCCGGGGAAAACGATCGGCCGCTCCAGGGCGCCGGCCGCGAGGATCGCGCGCCTGGCGTAGATGCGCCAGCCGCGCTGGCGGGGCTGGTGGGCCGCCGGCTCCGGGAGATGGTCGCCGACACGCTCCACCGCGCCGTAGATGCCGTGGTCGTAGAGCCCGAAGACGGTTGTGCGCGGCATGATCCGCACCTCCGGCAGGCTTGCAAGCTCGGCCAGCGTCGCCACCAGCCATGCGGCGGCCGGCTTGCCGCCGATCTCGCGCTTCTCGGCCAGCAACCGGCCTCCGGGCCTGAAATCCTCGTCGCAGAGGATGACGCGGGCGCCGCTGCGGCCGGCCGCGAGCGCGGCGGAAAGACCGGCGGGGCCGGCGCCGATCACCAGCACGTCGCAGAAGGCGAAGGCCTTCTCGTAATGGTCCGGATCGTCCATGCCGGCGGCGCGGCCAAGCCCCGCGGCGCGGCGGATCAAGGGCTCGTAGAGCTTCTCCCAGAAGGCCGACGGCCACATGAAGGTCTTGTAGTAGAAGCCGGCGACGAGGGCCGGCGAGACGAGCCCGTTGAGCGAGAGCAGGTCGAAGGCGAGCGAGGGCCAGCGGTTCTGGCTTGCCGCATCGAGCCCGTCGAACAGCTCGACGACGGTCGCGCGCGTGTTCGGCTCGCGGCGGGCGCCGGAGCGCAGCTCGACCAGGGCGTTGGGCTCCTCCGGCCCGGCCGAGAGGATGCCGCGCGGACGGTGATACTTGAAGGAGCGGCCGACGAGGCGAACCCCGTTCGCCAGCAGCGCCGAGGCCAGCGTGTCGCCGCCATAGCCCCGATAGGACTTGCCGTCGAAGGCGAAGGCGAGCGGCCGGCTGCGGTCGATCAGGCCGCCCTGCGCGAGGCGATGGCTTTGAGCGCTCATGCCGCTCCTCCCGCATGCCGCTTCGCCGGTTCGACGGAGATGACCGCGTGGGTGAAGGTGTCGCGGCCGACGACGAGCCAGGCCCGGCAGCCCGCGCCGTGATACCAGAGCTCGCGATGCCGCCCGCGCGGATTGTCGCGCAGATAGACATAGTCGACCATCGCGGCCTCGCTCGCCGCCATGCCGTCGGGCCGCGCGAGATCGGCCGCGCCGAGATAGCTGAACTCCTGGGCGTCGCGCGCGCCGCAATGGGGACAGGTGATGCGCATGGTTCGTCCTCGGCGGCAGCCGCTCAGTGCAGGTTGGGCTGGGCGCCTGCGCCCTTCTCGTCGATCAGATGGCCGGTCGCGAAGCGGTCGAGCCGATAGGCCGCAGCGACCGGGTGCGGCTTACCCGTCGCGATCAGATGGGCGAAGCAGAAGCCGGAGGCCGGCGTCGCCTTGAAGCCGCCATAGCACCAGCCGGCATTGAGATAGAGCCCCTCGACCGGAGCGAGGTCGATGATCGGCGAGCCGTCCATCGACATGTCCATGACGCCGCCCCAATGGCGCAGCACGCGCAGCCGCCCCAGGCCCGGCCACAGGCCCATGCCCGCCTCCATGACGTCCTCGATGACCGGCAGGTTGCCGCGCTGGGCGTAGGAATTGTAGCCGTCGATGTCGCCGCCGAAGACGAGCCCGCCCTTGTCGGACTGGCTGACGTAGAAATGCCCGGCGCCGAAGGTGACGACGGTGTCGATCAGGGGCTTCAGCCCCTCCGAGACGAAAGCCTGGAGCACATGGCTCTCGATCGGCAGGCGAAGCCCCGCCATCGCCGCCACCCGCGACGAGTTGCCGGCGACGGCGAGCGCGATCTTCGTCGCCCGGATCGGGCCGCGCGCGGTCTCGACGCCGATAGCCCGTCCGCCGGCGATCGCGATGCCGGTGACCTCGCAGTTCTGGATCAGATCGACGCCGCGGCTGTCGGCGGCCCGCGCATAGCCCCAGGCGACCGCATCGTGGCGCGCCGTGCCGCCGCGCCGCTGCAGGAGCCCGCCCCGGATCGGGAAGCGGGCATTGTCATAATCGAAGAAGGGCAGCATCGCCCTGACCTGCTCGCGGCCGAGAAGCTCGGCATCGACGCCGGCGAGCCGCATCGCATTGCCGCGCCGGGCGAAGGCGTCGCGCTGCGCATCGGAATGATAGAGATTGATCACGCCGCGCTGGCTGACCATGGCGTTGTAGTTCAGGTCCTCCTCCAGCCCTTCCCAGAGCTTCATCGAGAGCTCGTAGAAGGGCGTGTTGCCGGGCAGGAGGTAGTTCGAGCGGATGATCGTGGTGTTGCGGCCGGCATTGCCGGAGCCGAGATAGCCCTTCTCCAGCACCGCGACATTGGCGATGCCGTGCCGGCTGGCGAGGTAATGCGCCGTGGCGAGCCCATGCCCGCCGCCGCCGACGATCAGGACGTCGTATTCGGCCTTCGGCGCCGGATCACGCCAGGCGGGCGTCCAGCCCCGGTGACCACGCAGGGTTTCCTTGAGAAGCGAGGCAATCGAGTAGCGCATCGTCAAATCCGCCTCCAAGCGGGCCGGCGAGCCGGCTTGCCAGTTTCAAGGTCGCGGTGGCGTGCGGCTTCGTCAACGCCAGCCACTTCTCGCGGGTCTACAAGCAGCGATACGGCCATGCCCCGACGATCGAGCGGGCGCGACAAGCGGCGAAAGCGCCCTGAAGGGCTTATGCGAAGCTGCCGGCTTGTGACCGTTTCGCCCCCCGGCGCAACCGCTGCAAGGGCTGGCCCGGCGCGCCGGCCTCATGCAAAGATGCGGCCGATTCAGCGAAGGAACAGCCTCTTGCAATCCGCATCACCCGACATCGTGCCGCCCTTGCTCGCCGCCATGCGGGCCTCCGGGCAGCCGGCGCCTTTCTACGCCGCCTTGGAGCAGGTCCTGAAGGAGCATGTCGGCTATCTGTTCGTGACGCTCTTCATCGTCGACGGCGGAGAGACCTTGCGGGTCTTCAGCACCGAGCCGCGCCTCTATCCGACGGGCGTACGCAAGCCGATGGCCGCCACGCCCTGGGGCGAGCAGGTGCTTCGCCAGCAGCGCTCGTTCCTGGCCAATGATGCGGAAGCCGTGGCGCGGACCTTCTTCGATCACGAGAAGATCGCAAGCCTGGGCTGCGGCGCGGTGATGAGCATCCCGGTCGTCTACGACGGGCGCTGCCTCGGTGTCCTCAATGTGAACCACCGCGAGCATGCCTATACGGACGACCACGTCCGGGCCGTGGAGGCGCTCGCCCCGACCTTGATCCCCGCCTGCCTCGATGCCCTCGCCGGGAGACCGTAACCAACCGTCATTCCGGGGCTTCGCGTCAGCGAAGAACCCGGAATGACGATGGTCGTGACGCCCTAGGAAGCGAGCGTGTTCTTGAAGAAGCGACCGCCGCGGGCGATCGCGGCCAATCCGTCCTCGGGCTTCGCCAGCAGGCCGATGTCGTCCAGCGGGTTGCCGTTGACCACGACGAAATCCGCATAGGCGCCCTCGGCGATCACGCCGGCCTTGTCCGCAAGCCCGCAGAGCCTGGCCGAGACGCGGGTCGCCGACTGGATGACCTCGCGCACCGGCAGAACCCTGGCGCGGATCTCGAATTCCATCGACTGGTACTTGTGCAGCTGGCCGAGCAGATCGGTTCCGAACGCCATCGGCAACCCGGCCTCGCGCATGATCTTCAGGGATTCCAGGCCCCCCTTGCGCACGACCTCGAGCTTGGCCTGCGATTCCGGGCCGAGGCCAAAGGCCGCGCCGTCCAGCGCCAGACCTTCGTAGGCGACGAGCGTCGGGCAGGCGAAGGCGCCGGCCTTGGCCGCGAGTCGCGCGGTCTCGGCCTGGATCAGATTGCAGTGCTCGAGGGATTTGACGCCGCATTCGACCGCCCGCCGGATCGAGACGTCGGTATAGGTATGGGCGGAGACGTAGAGGCCGTAATTCTCGGCCTCCTCGACGATGGCGCGGATCTCATCGCGCGAGTATTGCAGGACATGGATCGGGTCGTTCGGCGAGGAGACGCCGCCATTGGCCATGATCTTCACGAAATCGGCGCCCGCCTTGATCTCCTCGCGCGCGGCGCGGCGAACCTCGTCGACACCGTCGGCGATGCGACCCAGAGCCCCGAGCGATTCGAGATGCAGCGGCCGCTTGTCGCTGCGGGCCCGGTAGTCGCAATGGCCGACTGTCTGGCTGAGCGCCTTGCCGCAGATGATCAGGCGCGGGCCGTCGATCAGCCCCTCCTCGACCGCCAGCTTCAGGCCGAGATCGGCGCCGGCCAGATCGCGGACCGTGGTGAAGCCGCGCATCAGCATGTCGCCCATGATCTTGCGCGTGCGTAGCGCGATCAGGGACGAGGGCAGCCCGGCATTCGCGGCGAGATCGACGAGCGTCGCGACGACATGCACATGCGCGTCGATCAGGCCCGGCATCAGCGTGCGGCCGGCGAGATCGATCCGGCGGATGCCGGTACGCTCGATCGGCCGCGTCGAAACCTGCGCGATCCGCTCGCCCTCGACCAGGACCTCGACGCCGTCGCGCAGGACGCCCTCGTCGACGTCCAGGAATTTGCCACCGAAGAGAATGTAGCTGTCCACTTTCGTATCCCCTGAGATTTAACGGAAACGGCGCGCGCCGGATGCCGCGACGGTCAGTCCTCGACCGGAAATGCGCTGGCGACGACGGGCGCCGCGATGCCGACGAGCATCCTCAGATCGGCGGGATCGGCGGCCCGGTAGCCGTCGCCGGCGAAGGAGATGTTGGCCGAGCCCAGGATCTCGCCGTTCCAGAGCAGCGGAACGTTGATCATGCTGCCGACGCCCAGCGCGAAGATCGTCTCGTGGTCCGAGAAGTTCCTGCGGATGTCGTCGGCGTCGCGGGAGATCATGATCTCGCCGTCGGTCAGCACGACCTTGCCCCAGACGGTCTCGGGCGTGGCCTTGCGCCCGAGCACCGGATAGGTCGCCGGATCGCTGGAATAGAAGCGCTCGCTTTCCATGTCCTTGCGGATGAAGCGCAGGACGGTGAACAGCTTGTGGCCGTAGAGCCGGGCGAGGATCCCGTCGAGAACCTTGCAGGTCCCGACCAGATCGTGCGGCCCGGTCAACGAGGAGACGAGGCGGCCGACATCGTCCAGCGTCGGTTTGCAGTCGTGCATGGGGAGCATCCTCGAGTCAGGCCGGCTGCCGGCGGAGCGCGGCTTCAGCCAGCACCGCCGGCCTTACCGTGAGATGGTCATGGGCTTCCGGGATCAGGCCCTTCACCCGGTAGCGCAGGACGATGAGCAGGCCCGCGCTGAGCAGGAGCTCGCGGATCGCGGCCCCTTGCGGCGGCGTGATATAGGGGATGTAGGGCACCAGGAAGCGCGTGCCTTCCAGGATGATGATCACCAGCCCTGCGCCGAGAATGGCGCCGCGGTTGTTGCCGACACCGCCGGCCAGCAGCGACAGCTTCACATAGAGCGTGATCAGCGGCACGAAGAGTTCCGGCGCGATGAAGGAGGTGTAGTGCGCGTAGAGCGCCCCGGCGAGGCCGATGATGCCGCTGCCGATGGCGAAGGCCTGCACCTTGAAGACGCGGGCATCCTTGCCGGCGACGCCGACGACGACCTCGTCGTCGCGGATGGCATGGAGGACGCGCCCGAAGGGCGAATAGAGGATGCGCTGGCAGAAGACGTAGACGGCCAAGGCGATGACCGCGACGATGGCGAGAAAGATCAGGTTGTACTGGAACGTCGTGACGGTGCCGCGAAACGGCCCCGGAATGCCGGAAATGCCGTCTGTGCCATGCGTCAGCCAGATCTCGTTGGAGGCGACGATGCGGATCGCTTCGGCGAAGCCGAGCGTGACGATGGCGAGATAATGCTCCTTGAGCCGGCTGGTGATGAGGCACAGGACCGCGCCGAACAGCGTGGCGGCGACGATGCCCGCCAGGATGCCGAGCGGAATGGACACGCCGGCCGAGGTCGTCAGCAGGGCGCTGGTATAGGCACCGACCGCCATCGAGCCGACGAGGCCGAGATTGACCAGCCCCGCCATGCCCCACATCACGTTGAGGCCGAGCGCCATGATCGCGTAGATGCAGGCGATGATGGAAATGCTGAGGATGTAGATTTCCATGTCAGTTGCCCTCGCGCCCGAGAATGCCTTGCGGCCGCAGCGTCAGGATGACGAGGATCGCCAGGAAGGCGATCGAGGATTTGTAGCTCGCCGGCAGGGCAAGCAGCGACAGTTCCTCGGCGATGCCGACCACCAGCGCGCCCACCACCGCGCCGGGCACGCTGCCGAGGCCGCCGACGACCGCCGCCGCGAAGATCGGCAGCATGGCGCGAAAGCCCGTCATCGGGTCGATCGAGGAATCGAGCCCGATCAGCATGCCGCCGATCCCGGCGAGCCCCATCCCCATGAAGGAGACGATGCGCCCGACGGTGCGCGCGTCGATGCCCTTGATGTCGGCGAGCTGCGGGTTGTCCGCGACCGCGCGCATCGCCTTGCCCATGCGGGTGAAGGTGAGGAAGCCGAAGACCAGCGCCATGATCGCGACCGAGATGGCGATGTTATGCAGCTGCTGCGGCCCGACATGGATGCCGGCGACGACGATGTCGCGGGCGAGCGGCAGGTCGTAGCCGCGCAGATCGTTGCCGTAGAAGAGGCGCACGACGTTCTCGAGCCCGATCGTCAGCGCCAGCGAGCCGATCGCGGTCGTGATGAAGCCGGCCTTGCGGAACGGCTTCAGCACGAACTCGTCGGTCACGAGGCCGATCAGCCCGCCGACCAGCAGGGCGACGAGGAGGGACGGCAGGATCGGCAGGCCGAACAGCGCGTTTGCCGTCCAGCCCGCGAAGGCCCCGGCCGTGGCATGCGAGGCGATGGCGAAATTCGGGAACCGCAGCACCGCATACATGGCGGTAAGCCCGATGGCGGGGACGGCGAGGATGCTCCCCGCCATGACGCCGTTTGCGATCAGTTGCAGAATTTCCATCGCCCCGCCCAGCTTTTGTTTTGCCGCATTTTCTTCACGCGAACCGGTGCCCGCTTCGCTCGAAAATGCTCGAGATCAGACGACTTTGATCAGTTCGATCTTGGCGCCCTTCGCCAGGCCGTAGCGGAAGCGGCAATCGATGATGTCGCCCTTCTCGTTGAAGTCGCAGGGCCCGCTCACGCCGTCGTAATTGACGTCCTTGCCCTCGCGCAGCAGCTTGAGGCCCTCGACCGCCGATCCGACCTTGGTGCCGCCGCCCTGCGAGATCGCGCGGACATTGTCGCGAATGTCGGTGCCCGTCGCCTTCTTCGCCTTCTCGATGGCGAGCAGCGCCAGGCTGGCCCAATCGGTCGCCTGCGCTTCGTAGGAATCGGGCGCCTCGAGGCCGAGCCGCTTCTGGGCGAGCGAGAAGGCCGCGCTGTCGATGTCGCTGGAGGGCTGGACGTTGACGAGCCCGTCAGTCACCTCCGCCGGCAGGCTCTCCGCCACCTTGGTGTTATAGGCATAGGACTGGGTCAGCCGCCCGCCGGTATAGCCGGCGCGGAACAAATCCTTCAGCAGCACCGTCACGTCGGGCGAGTAGCTGTTGAGATAGATCATGTCGGGCTTGGCCGCGAGCGCGCGGTCGATCTCGGAGCGATAGCTCGTCTTCGACGGCTCGTAGACGAGGCCGCCGACCATCGAGGCCCCGTTGCCCGACAGCACATTGGCCATGATGTCCTTCATCGGAACGGCGAAGGGCGTCTGGACGGCGAGGTAGTACACCTTCTTCGCACCGGTGGAGGCGATGTACTCGGCATGCTTGGTCGCTTGCAGGGTGGTCGTCGGCTGCGTGCGGAAGATGTAGCCCTGGTGGGGAAGCTGGGTGATCGAATCCGCGCCCGACACCGTCATCAGCGCGGTCTTGCTCTCCCAGCAGACCGGGGCGACGGCCGAGGTGACCGCCGAGGCCCAGGTGCCCATGATAACCGGCACGCCGTCGACGCCGACGAGCTTCTGCGCGGCGCGCACCGCCGCCTCGGGATTGGTCTGGTCGTCCTCGACGATCAGCGCGACCTGCCGGCCGAGGACGCCGCCGGCCTTGTTGACCTCGTCGACGACGGCCTGCATCGCCTTGAGCATGCGCGGGCCGTCCTGCGATCCGGCCCCGGTCAGCGGCGTCAGCACGCCGAGCTTGAGAACGCTGCCCTGCGCCCGCAGGACGGCCGGCGCCCCGAGGCTGGCGGTCAGGCAGGCGGTTCCGGCAAGAAAGCTTCTTCTGTTCATCGTGCTCCTCCCATGAGCGACGCGGTGAAAAACGCTGGGCTAGATCGTCGCGCGTCCCACCGGGCGCGGTGACGATGATCTATCTCATTGGCAGAGCATCGGATTTTTCCGAAAAATGGATTCCACTTTTCGCATCCGACGCTCTAGCCGCCCAGGAACATGCGGCTGATGCCTTCGTCGGCCAGCAATTCCTGCGACGGGCCATCGATGCTGTTCTTGCCATCGACGAGAATATAGGTCCGGTCCGAGATCGCCATGGCGTCGCGGGCGTTCTGCTCGACGAGCGCGATCGCCTTGCCGGCCTCGCGCAGCCGGACGATCTCGCTGAACAATTCCCCGGCGGCGGCCGGCGACAAGCCGGCGGTCGGCTCGTCGAGCATGATCAGATCGGGATCGACCATCAGCGCCATGCCGACGGCGAGAAGCTGGCGCTGCCCGCCGGACAGCGTCCTCGCCAGCTGCGAGCGCTTCTGGCGCAGGATCGGAAAATGGTTCATCACCTCGTCGGCGCGGGCACGGAAATGCGCCGGGGCGACGAAGCCGCCCATTTCGAGGTTCTCGTAGACGGTCATGTTGCCGAAGACGTTTTGCTCCTGCGGCACGAAGGCGAGGCCGCGCTTGGAGATGTCGTGCGGCTTCAGCCCGCCGATCGGCGTATCGGCGAAGCGGATGCTGCCCTGCGAGGGCCGCAGCAGCCCGGCGATCGTCTTGAGCAGCGTCGATTTTCCCGCGCCGTTGGGGCCGACGATGCAGACGATCTCGCGCGGATTCACGACGAAATCCACGCCCTTCAGGATCTGGTCGCCCGCAGAATAGCCCGCGACGACGTTCTCGACGGTCAGCGCGGTCATCGCCTCGTCCCCATATAGGCATTCTGCACCTCGGCATTCGCGGCGACGTGGGCGAAGGTGCCCTCGATCATCCGCTGCCCTTCCGCCATCACGATCACGTGTTGGCAAAGGCGCGCGATGAGATCCATCTGGTGCTCGATGAGGACGATGGAGACCCCATCCCCGGCGATCTCGATCAGCCGGTCGCCGATATCCCGCACCAGGGACGGATTCACCCCCGCCATCGGCTCGTCGAGCAGCAGCATGGCCGGGTCGCGCATCATCGCGCGCCCGATCTCCAGGAGCTTCTTCTGGCCGCCGGAGAGGTCGGAGGCCTTGTTTCCGAGAACATGGCTGAGTTTCAGCCGCTCGGCGATGCGCAGGGCCTTTTCCACCAGCTCCTCCTCGCGGGCGATGCTGGCCCTGTTCGGGACGACCGCGTTGAGCAGCGCTTCGCCGGGCTGGTCGGTGCCGTACAAGAGCAGGCTTTCCAGCACCGTCAGCCGCGGAAAGCCGCGCGCGATCTGGAAGGTCCGCACCAGGCCGCGGCCGGAGATCTGCTCGGGCCGAAGCCCGTCGATGCGCTGGCCGAGGAAGCGGATCTCGCCGCTCGAGATCGGCAGGATGCCGGAAATGCAGTTGAAGAGCGTGGTCTTGCCCGCGCCGTTGGGGCCGATGAGTCCGGTTATGCCGCCTTGGGCGATCGTGATGTCGACGCCGCGCAGCGCCTGCACACCTCCGAACCGCCGTGTCACGCCACTGACTTCGAGCATGGCTCCCCCATCGAAGGATGCGACTTCTTACGGAGACAGGCAATGGCAATCAGATGGCGGATGGCCGTCGTTGCCGTGGCGGCGAGTAATCACGGCGGCGCTTGCGAGTCAACAAAGAAACAATCATATTTGTTTTTATGTTGGTCCCTGCGGCATGCGCCACATATCCACGGGATGCCCGCTGCCGGCATTGCGGATCGGCAGGGCAACGCTGTATTGAGTCCGACGCCTCGGATTCGGCCGCAGCCGTCTTCACCTGTGAGCGCTGCTCTACGACGAGACGAATGGACAGACGCAAAGCAATCCGGCGGACCCAGGCCGAACGGTCTGAGGAAACCCGCGAGAAACTATGTCGCGCTGCCCTCGATGCGATGACCGATGTGGGCTATGGGCGCTTCGCGACCGATGACGTGGCCAGGCGGGCCAATGTCTCGCGCGGCGCGCTCACGCACCAGTTCCCCAGCCGCAACCATCTGATCATCGCGGCCTACGACTATTTGCTGACGTCCTGGGAGCGGGACTGGGCGAACGACACCATTCACGCGGGACATATGACGCCGGTCGAGCTCACCGACCTGCTCTGGACCAAGCTCTTTCATTCGACGCAATATGTCGCCAGCCTCGAGATCATGCTCGCCGCCCGCAAGGACGACGAGCTGGGCAACGGCATCCGCGCGATCATGGTCCGGTGGACCGAGCATCGCGACAAGCTGACCGCCCACCTCCTCGGCGCCAGCCCGAGCGACGAGAAGGTGAAGCACTTCGTGCAGCTGACCCTGTGCGTCCTGCGCGGCATCGCGCTGCATCACAATTTCAGCACCGACGGCGGCGCAGGGTTGCAGGACAAGCTCCTGGCGGACTGGAAGGCCCTGGTGGCCGGGCAGTTCAAGTTCCCGGCGGGCCGCTAGATCGTCCGTCGTCGACGCCCGAACAGGGCGATCGCCGCGCCGCCGGTCACGAAGGCCGCCATCACGGCGAAGCCGGCTTCATATCCCCCCGTCGCGGCGAGCACGGCGCTGAACAGCAGCGGGCCGAGCAGCACGCCGAGGAAATTGATGCTCACCGCGCCGCTGGTCATGACCCCCGCCCGGCCGGCCGGCGCCAGGCGAGCGACCTCGGCATAGAGCACCCCGTTCCAGCCGAGCGCCGTGGCGCCGAAGAGGCACGAGACGACCGCCATCGCCCAAAGCGGCCAGGCCGGCGTGAACACCGCCACACCGACCGCGCAGAGCGCCATGGCAAAGCCGAGCCCGACGACGACCGTGAAGGGAGCAAGCAAGCGATCGGCGATCCAGCCAAGGGCGAGCCGACCGACGATGCTGCCGATCTGGCTTGCCCCAAAGATCCAGCCCGCGGCCGAAAGCGACAGGCCCTGGCGTTCGACGAGATAGACCGGCAGGAAGGCCCCGAGGCAAAGCTGCATGCCGGAATAGGTGAAGGAGGCCGCCATCATGCGGCGCAACGTCGGAATGCGCAGGACATCGGCGATCGGCTCGAAGAAGCGCGGCGCCCTGGTCCGGCCGGCAGGCTCGCGCACCTCGGCGAAGGGAAGCGTCGCGGCAAGCAGCAGGCAGGCGACGATCGAGCCGCCCGTGAGCGCGGTGACCGCGCCCTGCAGGGACAGCGCATCGACGAGCGGCGGGACGCACAGCCCCGCGACCAGGCCGCCGAGCGGCGCGCCGGTCTGCTTGAACGAGAAGATCAGGTTGGCATAGCGCCGTCCGGTGCCGGCGCTCAGGACATGCGACGTCGCGGGCACGACCGGGCCGTAGCCGAGGCCGATCACCAGCGCGCCGAGGACGAGCATGGCGAGCGTCGAGCCGAGCATCAGCGACAGCCCGAGCGCGCTCAACGCCACGCTGATCAGGCTCACCTTCAGCGGGCCGATGCCGTGCAGGACGCGCATGCCTCCAAAGGTCGCCGCCAGGGCGCCGACATACATGAAGAACGGGTAGTAGCCGACGAGCGCGCCGCTCCAGGAGCGGCTGGCGGCGATCGAGGGCGCGAGCACCGGCACGGAAAGGGCGATGAAGGAACTGAGCGCCTGGACGACGAGGCACAAAAGCGCGATCGCCGCGACCCGCCAAGGGCCCGGCTCGGTTGCAGCGGCAGACATCCCCAGATTCGCCCCGGTGCCCAGGCTATGTGCCCGGGCAGAGATATGTCATCGCGAGACCGTCGTCGATCCCGTGGTCGAGAGGCTCAAGCCTCGGCAGCGCATTCGCGCAGGCTCGCCTCGAGGATGTCGAGGGCCTCCGAGAACAGGGCGTCACCGATCGTCAATGGCGCCAGGAACCGGATCACATTGCCATGGACGCCGCAGGTCAGGAGGATCAGGCCCTTCTCCAGCGCCCGCAGGCGGACCCTGTTGGTGAAATCGGGTGCCGGAGTGGCGGTGCCGGGCAGGTTGAATTCGACCGCGTTCATGAAGCCGGGGCCGCGGATGTCGGCGATCTGGGGCACCGCCTCGACGAGCGACTGCAGGCGCTGCTTCAAGCGGGAGCCCAGCGCCTCCGCCCGCTCGCACAGATGCTCCTCGGCGATGACGTCGAGCACCGCATTGCCGGCCGCGACGCCGATCGGATTGCCGCCATAGGTTCCGCCGAGGCCACCGACGCCGGGCGCATCCATGATCTCGGCGCGCCCCGTGACCGCCGCGATCGGAAATCCGCCGCCGAGGCCCTTGGCCATGGTCGTGATGTCGGCGGCGACGCCGGCGCGCTCCATCGCGAACATGCGGCCCGTGCGGGCGAAGCCGGTCTGGACCTCGTCGGCGATCAGCATGATGCCGTGACGGTCCGCCAGCGCCCTGAGCTCGGCCAGGAAGGCGCGCGGCGCCTCGTAGAAGCCGCCCTCGCCCTGCACGGGCTCGACGATGAAGGCGGCGACGCGAGCGGGATCGACATCGGCCTTGAACAGCTTGTCGAGCGCGGCGAGCGAGGCTTCCGCCGTGACGCCGTGCAGCTCGACCGGGAACGGGATGTGGTAGACCTCCGGCATCATCGGGCCGAAGCCGACCTTGTATGGCGCGACCTTGCCGGTCATCGACATGCCCATGAAGGTGCGGCCGTGGAAAGCGCCGGCGAACGCGATCACGGCCGATCGGCCTGTCGCCGCGCGCGCGATCTTCACCGCGTTCTCCGTCGCCTCGGCACCGGTCGTGACGAAGATGGTCTTCTTGGCGAAAGCGCCGGGAACGAGCGCGTTCAGCCGCTCCGCCAGCCGGACATAGATCTCATAGGGCACGACCTGGTGGCAGGTGTGCGTGAAGCGATCGAGCTGCTCCTTGACCGCGGCGATCACCCTGGGATGCCGGTGGCCGGTGTTCACCACGGCGATGCCGGCCGCAAAATCGATGTAGCGGCGGCCTTCGGCGTCCCAGATCTCGGCGTTCTCCGCCCGGTCCGCATAAATCTGCGTGGTCACGCCGACGCCGCGGGAGATCGCGGCGCTCCGGCGGGCCTCCAGGGTCGCGTTCGATGCAGCCCTATCCGTTGTGGCGACGTTTGACATGAGAACCTCCGAAGGACCCCGACACCCGCTGCAGGAGTTCAGCCGACTTTAATTTTCTTGCATATTTTCTGCAAGAAGACAGAGTGGCTGCGCACAGGCTTTGGCCATAGCTTTCGCGGGCGAGCGGCCTTAGGCTCGCGCAGTACGGGACCGGATGTGGAGCCTCTTCGATTTCGCATTGCCGAAGCGGCGAGGATGGCCGGCGTATCGGCTTCAACGCTGAGGCTCTGGGAGACGCATGGTCTGATCGAGCCGATCCGGACGGCTTCCGGCCAGCGCCTCTACAGCCGCGAGCAGCTCGACCGCTTGCGGGAGATTGCCTGGCTGCGGCGCGAGAAAGGGCTCAATCCCCCCGCCATCGCCGAGCGGATCCGCCATTCCGAGGCCGAGAGCCTGGCCCCGGCCGCAGACGCGGCGGCCCTGATCGGGGCCAAGATCCGGCGCCTGCGGCAGGCGGCCCAGCAAACCCTGGAAGAGGTCGCCCAGGCGACGGACATACCGCTCTCGGCCATCTCGACCTTCGAGCGCACCTCGCTGGGGCTGTCCTTCAAGACCCTTCACGAGCTCGCCCGCCATTTCGGCACGACGCTCGCCGCCTTGAGCGGGCAGGAGGACCATGACACGCGCGAATCGCTGGTGCGGGCGGGCGAGTGGACGGTCTGGCCCCCGACCTCGCCCGGCGTCACCGTGCAGGCGCTGGCCCGGGGCCAGACCCTGATGGAATGCCATCGCTTCGCGCTCGCTCCCGGCGCCTCCAGCGAAGGCACCTACCAGCATGAAGGCGAGGAGTTCATCCACGTGCTGTCCGGCAGCATCGAGATCGCCCTCGACGGCACCAGCTTCGTCATCCTCAATGCCGGCGACAGCCTCTATTTCGAAAGCCGCAGGCCGCATGCCTGGCGCAACGCCGCGGATGCGCAGACCGTCCTGATCTGGATCAATACGCCCGCCAGCTTCTAGAGCATCGGACCGAAAAGTGGATTCCACTTTTCGGAAAAATCCGATGCTCCAACAATAAGATAGATCATCGTTATCGCGTCCGATAGGACGCGCGATGATCTAGGGTCGCCGTTCAGACCTAGCCGATCTGGTATGGCTCGCGCCGCTCGGGATTGGCCTGAAGCCAGGTTCGCGCGATCTCATCGCCGGTGGCCACCCAGACGCCCTGATGGGACAGGATGAACTCCAGCATGCGCCGCAGCAGCGCGATGCGGACGGGACGCCCTATCACCTGGGGGTGCAGGACGAGATGGAAGAATCCGCCCTTGCTGTAGATCTCGGTGAATTCCTCGCTCCATATCTCGAAAATCTGGGAGTTCGGGAAGATCGGCCGCGGCTGCGCGCGCGAGAAGAGCGAGTAGCACGCGTCGTCGATGTTCCAGTGCCAGGGCAGCTCCACCGGCCCCAGCGAGCCATCCTTCAGCACCGTCCGATACGGATCGATCTGGTCCATCAGGGTGGCGTCGTAGGTGAAGCCGTGCTCCTGGAGCAGCTCCATCATGTTCGGGCTGGTTTCGCCGGCGGGCGAGGCATAGCCGCTCGGCTTGACGCCATAGCGCGACTTCAGGACGGACAGGCCGCGCTCCAGCTCCTCGCGCTCCCTCTCCGGGAATTTCGGGTCGATCCACTGGTGGGAATAGCCGTGATGGGCCACCTCGTGCCCGGCCGCGAGGATGGCTTCCATCCGGTCGACATATTTCTCGGCCGTCCAGCCGGGGACGAAGAACGTCGATTTCAGCTTGTATTCCTGAAGCACGCTCAGGACGTTCGGGACGCCGACCTTTCCGCCGTAGGTGCCCATCGACAAGGTGCCCGGGCGCTCCCAGTTCGCCGGATCGCGCGATGTCCAGAGCGTTTCCGCATCGAAATGGATCGCGAGCAGAACCGCGATCCGTGCCCCGTTCGGCCAAGGCTGTTGCGTGTGCATGGTCTCGTTCCCCCTGTTCAGGCGTCAGGCCGGCAGGCCGACAGGCTCAGCACGCGACCAGCCGGGGCCTGCGGCCTCGGGCGGAGGCCGGCGCGGAGGCCGATCCGGCGATCTCGATGATCCGGTCGATATGCTCCCGGGTCAGGCGCTCCGCCGCCGCCATGTCCCGATCGTAGAGGGCCGCCACGATGTCCTTGTGATCCTGGTCGAGGCGCGCGCTGGCGCCGGTGCTGTCCGAGCGCCTGTGGAATTCCAGCTTCTCGCCCGGCCTTTCGTTGGTCTCGAGCAGCAGCTCCGCGACCGCGGCGAGCATGCGGTTATGGCAGGCCCTGGTGAGCAGCCCGTGGAACACGCGCGAATACCGGACCCGGCCCGCCCCTTCGGAGCAGGCACAGAGATCGGCGGCCCGGCTGATGCCGTCGATCTCCTCGCGCGTCGCCCGTGCGGCGGCCAGGCGCGCCGCCTCGGGCTCTATGGCGCGGCGGGCATGGAGCATCTCGAGCAGGTCCTCGCCGCGGGTGATCTCGGCGGCGGCGGCGATCAGCGCGCTCGCCTCCGTCAGCTGCTCGCGCAGGCGCAGCTGAATGAGCTGGTCGCGGCCGGCCGCCGTCAACGTGCGGCCCTGGCGCCCGCGCGAGCGCGTCCAGCCGAGCTCGTCGAGCTCGCTCAGATAGCGCCCCGCCGTGGCCTCAGCCACGTCGATGCCGTTGCCGCGGAACACCTCGCCCAGCTTGCGCGCGCCGATCGGCTGGCCCGATTCAGCGAGCAGGGCGAGCGTGATCAGAGCCATTCTGTCGCTGTGGGTACGATTCGTCATGGCGGGCTTTCAGCCTCTGTCGACGGATCCCCCGACCGCACCGGCCCCGGCATGAACGCGCCCTCCCCTATGCGGCGGGCTTCCAGACACGCCCGAACAGCCTCATCAGATTGCCGCCCAGGAACTTGCGCACGTCATCCTCGGAGAAGCCCATCTTCAGCAGACCCTCCGTGACGTTGGGCAGATCGGCGTTCGACCGCATCCCGGCCGGATAGGTCCAGACGTAGCGCTGGACGGGCAGGCTGCCGACGATCGAGCTGCGCTCGTAGACCGCGGTGAAGACGGGCGGGTCCCAGTTTTCCATCAGGTCGGGGCCGATCGCGATGCAGTCCACGCCACCCTTTTCCGCGACATAGGCGATGTGCCGCAGCACATGCTCGATCGTCGGCCCCGGCTCGTCGCTCACCAGCCCGTCCAGGGCATGGAAGCCGATCACGCCGCCCGCCTTCGCGATATCCCGGATGAAGTGATCGGGCAGGTTGCGCGGGTGCGAACACAGCGCCCGCGCGTTGGAATGCGAGGCGGTGATCGGGTCGCTGGAGGTGGCGAGGACATCCTCCGTGCCCTTGTCGGACAGATGCGAGACGTCGACCACGATGCCGAGGCGGTTGCACTCCTTCACGACATTGACGCCGAAATTCGTCAGCCCGCCCGCGTTGCGCTCGCGGATGCCGTCGCCGAGCTCGTTGCGCATGTCGTGCGTCAGGCCGAAGCAACGCAGGCCGAGGCGGTGGAAGTTGCGCAGATAGGAGATTTCGCCCTCCAGCGGCGCTCCGCCCTCCAGGCAGATCACGACGCCGATCTTCCCCTCGCGCTTGGCGCGCGCGATGTCGTCGACGCCAAGAACGAGGGTGAAATGCTCCGAATCCGAAAGATCGCCATAGGTATGGTCCAGCGTGCGCATGAAGCGCTGGAGATGGGTCGTCCGGTACTGCGTCGCGGGCAGGTAGCCATAGGGGGCATCGCCGCCGATGTGATCGCAGATGACCGTCACGCCGCCCTTGCGCAGGGTGGGCATGTGCCGGCGCTCCAGAACCTTGCGCTCGCCGCTCTCGCGCCGCCAATCGACATCCGAGGCGATGATGTCGGAGTGGCCGA